>NZ_JACJOY010000129.1:0-14047 GCF_014695815.1 Trichocoleus sp. FACHB-6 | reverse complement strand
TGTGGGGTTGAAAAAGCCCAAGTGCGTTCTTCTCGTGCTCAACGCAATCACATTGGTTTGGCGATTCGAGCGTTTCTACGCCTGGAGATGCATTGGTTTAATACTGGCATTAGTTGGTATGAGTCCAAAGCCAGTATTGTTCGGGAGGCGGTGCGTTCCTACTTAGCGGCTCCTTGGCTGACTCTTGTACCAACTGCGTAACTCCTGACTATAATTGCTCTGAGCAAACCTATCAAAAAGCTCTTTTTCTTCTTCCCAGCCTCAGTCTGCGAATACCTACCAGGAGGCTCTGCCTCACTTCTAAATCTTAACCATTTAGGAAGGTACTGCCTCCCCGACGGGGTTTGTTGGCTAAGTTTGGAACCGAAGAAGTTGTAAGGTTTCATCGAAAAAATTATAAATTAAAAATAGATAAAGGTTTCAATTTTTAATTTTACCCTCTATTTCCACATCTACCAGGTGGCTACTGGTAGGCGTTCCCAGTATCTGACTGGGAACGAGAATATAATTTTAGTCTTTAACTGTATTTAACCAATCTTCCCCAATTCGCAGGGTTATATCAGATTCCAGATCCCCAATGGAAGCAGCCTCAATATGACCAACACCCAAAACTCTTTTCAAATCCGCTGCCTTCCTTAAGTCACCTTGCTGCACAATAATTTGAGTTTGACTTTCTTGGTCAGGCCAATCCTGCACGATATAAATATTAGTAAATCCCTTGTCAGCCAAATATTTAGCAAAGCGATTACTTACACCAGGCTCTCCGGTAGCATTTTGGATAGCGATTCTCAAATTACTCAGAGAACGACTTGTTTCCACTTCCGAAACAGTCGTTTGCTGGTCAAAATATTCGCGCACTATCCGGTCTTTACCCACTTCATCCAGAATCCAATAACTGGCAATGTACTCTTTAGGGTCGCTGAACCGACCGGGTAACAACACCATTTTGTAATCATCTTGCTCTAAGTTGATGCCAAAACTTGCCAGCGCCAGCATTTCCTCCAAGCTGAGATTAGTGTCAATGTACTTCCACATCACTTGGATGAGTTTAGGCAATTGTGCCAGCACAGTTGGATTAGTAAAACGCTGTCGCAACGCCTTCAGCAGCGCTTGCTGACGCTGTACTCGACCAATATCCCCATACTGATCCTGACGGAACCGGGCGAACTGTTGCGCTTGATCTCCATTCAGAGTTTGCCATCCTGGGGAAAGATCGATTTTAAGTTTTTGGGTTTTGTCTTCATAGGACATCTGGGTGGGAACAAATACTTCAACGCCACCCACTAAATTGACCAACTCCCCAAAAGCATCTGTAGTAACTCGCACGTAACGGTCAATCGGCACGTTGTTCAGGGTGCCACTAACAACTTTTGCAGCTAAAGCAGACCCTCCGTGTACGTTCGCTTGGTTGATTTTCTGCGCCCCAACGCCAGGAATTTCTACTCGCGTATCCCGTGGGATGGAAAGCATTTTTACAGAATGGTCTGTGGGGTCTAGGCGCAAAAGCAGCATTGTATCGCTGTTGCCTGTGAAAGCATCAGGTGAGTTATCTGGGGAGTCGTTGAGGCGGTCAATCCCCATGACGAGGATGTTTACAGGTCGCGCCAGACGATACTGAAAGCCTTTACCCCAGGTATCGTTTAGCGAGTTTTGTCCGGGAGCGTTAGAAGAGATAATCGGGGACAAAGGGGTAATTAGCGCCAAAGTTGCCCCAACTGTGGCAGAAACTGTTGCTGTGAGGACAACGGCACCTATCCATAACAACCGCCGCCCCAAGCCGCCTCTGTCAGACGGAACCTCTTCGGTAGCATCGCTATTCACATCTTCTGTATCGGGATATACTTGCTCGTTGTCAGAACCATTGGATGATTCTTGTCCGACACTTGTTTGAGGCTGTTTGATGCTTTCTTCCACTTTTACCTCGCGATCATAACCGCAGCCTAATCGTATCGTTCATGAGACTTGTATTCCAAGGTGAATTATAACTTCAGCTACTGGCTCCCTTAAAGGAAATGATCTTGTTTCTAGGGAAATGCTTTTTTTTGCTGACACATGACGACAAAGTTAATATAGTGCAGACAATAAATAGGCTGTAGCTAAAATGACTCAATCTTTGATACCTGTGATTCTAGCTGGTGGCAAAGGAGAACGCTTCTGGCCCCTGAGTCGCAAGCAGCGACCTAAGCAGTTTTTAAGTCTGGATGGTAGCGGCAAAAGTTTGTTGCAAGCTACAGCTGACCGTCTGCTGTCTCTGGCTGGCGGTTGGGAAAAGCTGTGGGTGTGTACTTCCAGCTTGTTAGCCGAAGGTGTGAAAGAACAACTTCCCCAGCTACCAGTAGAAAATTTGCTGGTTGAACCAGAAGGACGCGACACTGCGCCTGCTGTTGCTTGGACAACTCTGGAAATTGCTAAAGCTTATGGTGAGGACAGTATAGTAGGCTTTTTCCCGGCGGATCACTGGATTGCCGACGAGAAAGCTTTTCAGGAAACTCTGGAAGCTGGTGCAGCTTTAGCCGCAAAGCAGCCATCAATTGTAACTTTGGGAATTAAGCCGAATTATCCATCCACCGGCTATGGTTACATTGAGCAAGGGGAAGAAATTGGTAATTTTGGCGGATTTCCTGCTTACGCGGTGAGCAGATTTACAGAAAAGCCCGACCGCAAAACTGCTGAGGAGTTTCTGGCGACGGGTCGCTTTAGCTGGAACAGTGGGATGTTCATTTTCCAAGCTGGGGTGGTGCTAAAGGAGCTGCATACTTATGCGCCAGAAATCATCAGTCTTTTGGAAGAAAAAGGTGTAGCAGCTTACTCTGAGTTGCCGAAGAAGAGTATTGACTATGCGCTGATGGAGAAAACGCAACTGGCTTATGTGCTGCCAGTGTCTTTTGGGTGGGACGATTTGGGAGATTGGAACGCCATCGAACGGTTGCTGAAAGGGGATAAGCCCAACGTGGAACTGGCGACTCATGTAGGAATGGATACGCAGGGGGCGATTCTCTATGCTGAAGGTGAGGATGAGGTAATTGTGACGATTGGGATGGAGGATGTGGTGATTGTACGCGATCGCAATGTCACCCTGATTGTCAAAAAAGACCGCACCCAAGAAATCAAAAAGGTTCTTGAGTTGCTGCGAAGCAATCCCAAATTGGAAAAGCTGCTTTAAATCTATCCTCCAACGGAAGGCAGAAATTAGAACTATGAAGTATTAATAAGGATGGCAATTGCTAATCGCTAATTGTGTAAAAACCATTAGCGATTAGCGATTAGCCATGATTCCATTAGCTATCCTTCAAAACCCGTGTACTCCCTAACCCAAACCACTTCTCGCCAAAGAGAAATTCTTGAAGTCGTCTTTCGCAACGGCTGGGACTATATGCGACGGCTGTTGAGTGGCGGCAAACCTGATGAGCCGAAACTGCCGACACCAGCTGTACTCCGCAACATTTTAGTGGATTTGGGGCCCGTCTACGTCAAACTTGGACAACTGCTCTCAACGCGCCCAGACCTGCTATCGGCGGACTACATTAATGAACTGTCATTATTGCAAGACGATGTTCCGCCTGTGCCTTGGTCACAAATTGAAATCGTGATTCGGCAACAGTTATCGCGACCAATGGAGGAAGTTTTCGCCACTATCAATCCCCAAGCCGTTGCTGCTGGTTCAATTGCCCAAACTCATAAAGCAACTTTAGCCGATGGGCGAGATGTGGCGCTGAAGGTGCAGCGACCGGGAATTGATGTGGTAATCGCCCAAGATATCTCCTTAATTAAAGGCGTGGCAAGTTTAGTGACATTCACCGACTTGGGGCCAGACATAGATATTGTCGCCTTAGCTGATGAATTTTCTACGGCGTTGTTGGCCGAATTAGACTTTACTAAAGAAGCTGCAAACACTAATCAACTGCGACAAAATGTATCTAAAAGTCGTTGGTACGACCCCACACAAGTAGTAATTCCAGAGATTTACTGGGAGTTTACTACAGAAAAGTTATTGGTGATGGAATGGCTGGATGGCGTACCGCTTTTGTTGGCAGAGTTTAGGGAAGAAAGCAACGGTAAAACTGTCGATGTACGGCGGCGAGAAATTACCCGATTACTATGCCGCGTTTTCTTTCAACAGCTGTATATTGACGGCTTCTTTCACGCTGACCCGCATCCAGGCAACATTTTTTATCTTAAAGATGGTCGGGTGGCGCTGCTAGATTGCGGGATGGTGGGGCGACTAGACCCCCGCACTCAGCAAATTGTGACGGAGATGCTGTTAGCAATTGTCAATATTGATGCACGTCGATGCAGTCAATTAACGCTGCAATTGGCTGAGTCAGCTACTTTGACAAATGTGTCAAACTTGGAGAATGACTTTGAGAAGCTGCTGCGAAAATACTACAACCTCAACCTGTCACAAATAAACTTTAGTCAAGTATTTTATGAGGTGTTGCAAGTAGCCCGCGATAATAAAATCCGATTGCCTAGCAATATGGGGTTATACTCAAAAACTTTGGCAAATTTGGAGGGGACGGCGCGGCGATTTGACCCGGAGATGAATCTAATCGAGGAGATTAAACCTTTGATGACAGATTTGTTCCGTCGTCAGCTATTTGGAGACGAGCCGTTACAAGCTTTGCTGCAAACAGCTTTGGATGTTAAAAGTCTGTCTTTGGAATCTCCCCGTCAGGTTGAGTTGCTGTTAAATAGAATCACTTCTGAAACTTTGAAGTGGAATATAAAGACGCCAGACATCATTCCATTTCGTCGCAGTTTGGAGAATTCTGCTAACCGCCTTTCCTTCAGTGTTGTAGTGGGTTCTCTGATTATCGGGGCGGCGATTATTTCTAGCAACGCTCAAACAGGAGGTGGGCTATCTTTGTTAAGCAATGGTCTATTTGCTGCTGCTAGTTTCTTGGGGTTGTGGTTAGTTGTTAGTATTCTACGTTCTGGGCGTTTGAGGTAGTAGAAAAGTAGCGATCACTAAAATTTAAAATTGCACAAAATTGCACAAAAATCCGTTTTTGTCAATAAGTTGGGATGAAATCTAGGTAAGGTTTGAAGTAAGCGATAGCCTCTTCTTTTATCTCTCCCAAGTCGGCGGATCTTATATAATACCGTTGTTCAGTTGAATAACGGTAGCTTTGTATGACCTTCGGTAGCGTAAATCATCTGAGTTTGACGGTTAGCAGCATTGAAAAATCAGAACCTTTCTATGACTCTGTTTTGAGATTCATGGGCTATCAGCAGGTGGAGAAAACTGATGCTTTTACTATGTGGTGGTTAGAAAATGCTGGAGCAATTTTGATTTACTCAGCTAATCCTAACTCTGATAATAAAATTCACGATCGCTACTCGCCTGGATTGCACCATCTTGCCTTTAACGCCGACAGTCGCGAACAGGTAGACGATCTTTATAAATTGCTGGTAGAAATGGGTGCTACCATACTCGATTCGCCAGCGGAATACAACCAATATGCGCCTGGTTACTACGCCGTTTTCTTCGCAGATCCAGATGGAATTAAATTGGAATTAGTTCATATGCCTAATATTCCATAGGTAGCGATCGCTCTTTTTTTTGTCTTTTAACTTGACAAAATTCAATTTTGCCGCATTTCCTGGGCAGTAATGCCGGAAGCGGTGTTATTGGCGTATTGTATGTATTGCTCGATGTAGAAGTCTGCGGTGTGTTTGATACTTTGCACTAAGTCGCGATCGCTCATCACATCCCACCATTTCTGAAGCCGCACACATTCAGCAGGGAAGGCAAAACCGCGATAGTGTTCCAGTACACTCCAACGCTCAAACCAAGGGTAAAAGGCGATATCGACAAGAGTCAGGGATTCTCCAAACCAATAGGAACCGCTTGATATTTTGCCAATTCCTTCATTTTCCATAAACAGCAGATGATTGCGTAACGTTTCTGCTGATTCCTGTTGTTTCTCTGGTTCCTGGTTTAACAGTAATTTGTAGAAAGTAGGAACGAATTTGACATTAGCAAAATCAATCCAGATACGTGCGATCGCTCTTTCTCCCGGATCGTTTGGCATTAATGGCGGTTCGGGGAATACTTCATCCAGATACTCGTTGATGATAGTGGATTCCCAGACGCGATCGCTACCGTATTTAATTACTGGAACTTTGCCATAAGGCGAGACATCCGCGAACCACTCCGGCTTATTCTGCAAGTCAATCTCGGTCAGTTTAAAGTCTACACCTTTCTCCAGCAGCGCCAACCGCGTCCGATGAGCATAGGGACACACGCTTGCGCTATAGATTTCTACTTCAGCCATGACTTTATCCTTTGCTACTTATAGCTTGATTGTCACCTGTAAAAGTTGAGTTTGTGGGGAGGATGCGATCGCTCCTTTGAATTGGAGGTGTATACCCTAGAGCTTTATCCACTTTATGTAACATATATTATTTATTTTATGTTACAATTTCTCTAGCCAAGATACATCCAGTACCTGCTTATAAAATTATGCGGCTTAAATCCATCTTTGTTCGCTTCTACAAATCGTTCAATTACGACTATATTAGAAAGCTCGACCCCAGAGTAAAGCCTAAACCTTGGGAGATGATGGATGGGATGTGGTACCCGTATGTTCAAGTTCCGATTGATCCCAAAGTAACAACAATTGTAGGGGCAAATGAGTCTGGCAAGTCTCACCTGCTAAGTGCTATTGAAAAAGCAATCTCTGGTGAAAAAATTAAACGTGAAGACTTCTGCCGCTATTCACAATTTTTCACAGTTAAGCAGGGTGAGTTAAAGTTTCCTGATTTCGGCTCTGAATGGTCAGATTTATCTGAAGAAGACCAAAAAAAAGTTCGCTCTGTTTCTGAAATACCAGAAGCAACTATCTTTGATCGGTTTTTTATATTTAGGAATAACAAAGATTATTTGACTCTATATTTACCTGATACAGAAGATAAGTACACTGTCTACAAAGCAGGATACAATAAGAATAATGTAGAAAGTTTTCCTTCAATTCTACCACACCCCTTCAGGATTGAAGCAGATATTGCTCTTCCAGATAGTGTACCGATTAAAAAAATAATTGAGCGCATAAAAAAACCAGAGGGAACAAAAACAGAGGGAACAAAATATGAGTTTTTGGAACGATCTCAAAGAAAGAAAATTCGTGAACTGTTAGAGACTTTGCATAAAAACTCGGATTCGTTTATAAAACAACAATCATTAGTTAACCAGGTAGATTCTGAATTTAGTAAAACTATAACATCACTCATTACTGCTTTAAAAAGCTCTGCAATGAGTGAGCAAGAGTCTGAGAAACGAGAAAAAGAATTTGACCTAGCTTACAAACTAATTTGTAAAGTTGCCAAAGTTGACACTGAGGTTCTGTCTAATCTTGCTGATTCCATGCTGGAGGGAAAAGGGGGATATACTGAGGGTCTTTTGAAAATGATCAATAATCACCTAGCAGAAAGCCTTAACTTTCCTAGTTGGTGGGTTCAAGACCGTCAGTTCTGCTTGCTATTGTCAGCTAGAGATCATGACCTAGTTTTCACAATCCGTGACCGAACTGGAACTCAGTATTCATTTGCAGAACGTAGCAGCGGACTCAAATATTTTCTGAGCTACTACATTCAGTATCGTGCTCATGAGCCACATGACACAACTCCTGAAATCCTTTTGATGGATGAACCAGATGCTTACTTATCTAGTCAAGCTCAACAGGATCTGTTGAAAATATTTGAGGCTTTCGCAAATCCTCAAGATGCTAGGCATCCAGTTCAGGTAGTCTATGTTACTCACTCTCCTTTTCTGATTGATAAGAATCACTCTGAACGGATCAGAGTTCTAGAGAAAGGTGTGGAGGAAGAGGGAACAAGGGTTGTTAAAGATGCCGCAAAAAATCACTACGAGCCGCTCAGATCGGCTTTTGGGGCTTTTGTAGGAGAAACAGCGTTTATCGGCAACTGTAACTTAATGGTAGAAGGTCCTGCTGACCAGATACTAATTGCGGGAGCGGCAACATACCTGCGCTCTCGCAATGTATCCAAACGAGAAATGTTGGATTTAAACAATATCACCATTGTTCCTGCGGGGGGAGCACCTCACATACCTTATTTGGTGTATCTGGCTCGTGGACGGGATGTTGTCCAGCCAGCGGTAATTGTTCTGCTGGACAGTGATCAAGGTGGCAATGACGCGAAGAAAAATTTGAATAGAGGTGGTCCAAAGAGGAAGCAGTTACTAAAGGAAAATTTTATCCTTCAGATTGGTGATTTGGCTGGTGAAGCTGAGCTGAGTCTTCCTAAAGGCATTGAACCGATAGAAATAGAAGACCTTATCCCATTACCAATTTGTGTGAGGGCGGCTGGCATCTATGCACGAGAAGTGTGCGGAGCCACTGATAGTGATGTTGCTGCAATTACAGAGGATGCCATATTAAAAAAATTGACAGATGGTAAGACTGTTTTTGAAGCGATAGAAGCTTGCTTTGAAGAGCTTTCTAAGGATGGACTTCATATTGAAAAAGTTGGATTTGCCAGAAGCGTAATCGGGACAATTACTAAACTGTCTAAAGAGGAAACTTCTCGTAAAACAAATTTTACTAACGGTCTTAATAAATTTGAGGAGAACTTCAAAATTATATTCCGCCGTATCGACAGAATGAAGCGGGATGCCGAGCGGGAGCGTACAGACGAACGTGTTTCCCAGAAGATTGATCGTCTTAAAGAGAACTTTCTTAAGGATCACCCAGTATGTGCAAACCGTGAAGATGCAATAGTTCTTCTTGAAGACATAGAATCGATGTTAGATGACAGTTTTGAGTGTGATGCCATTAAGTTAAAAATTCAAAATCTTCGCCGCGATTATAAACTTGAGGCTGATATGGTCAAACCGGTTGATAACTATGAGAAGTTCAAAGAAGGTCTAGAACAAATTAAGTACGCAGGACGAATTGCTAGCCAGGAAAGTCAAGAAGAAGAATGAATTAGTCTACTTTAAAGTCTACAAAAGCTGAGCGGGTTTGCTTGTGTCCAATGCCAATTTATTTTCATACTATTGGCAGAATATTTTCCTGAGTGTCTTGGGGGCTTGAATAGAGAGAGTAGTGCGATCGCTCTTTCTCCCCGATTCGCTTGGCATTAATGGCGGTTCGGGGAATACTTCATCTAGATACTCGTTGATGATAGTGGACTCCCAGACGCGATCGCTACCGTTGCTGGTTACGGCTTGATTTTTACTATGAGTCACTGACTTAAGCCTGAACCTCGTAGGCTCGATTTCGTTCGACGAACCCAGCTAAACCCTTTGAAATGTTGGGTAACGCTTAGTCGCATGGAACAAACCTACAAATTCTCGCATTTCTCTTCATGTCAGTGCCATTCATCTATAAACGCTCATGGCTACAAACGGCTTAATACACAGCATAGCTGGTTGCTTTTATCTATAAATATTCAGTAAAGATTGCCCATATAAAAATGAAGATTTAGTAAAGATACCCGTTTTATTAAAAGTAGTTTCGCTTTACTAAGTTTAGTCTATATCTATCAGCTTTTGCTAATAACTTATAGCAGTTATTGAAACAGTCAGCCCTTTGATAGAAGTAACAATACGCTCTTGAGATAGAGCCGTTACTGCCTCCTCAAAAGTTATTCTGAAAATAATTCAAGCATAAGTAGCGAATCAAACTACAACAAAGCTAAGAATTCTTTTTTGAAAGAAAGCGCGTCACATCGACAGATTTTCAAACTTTTAATTTATCTACATTTTTTTGGGAGTTTATCAACAGCTATGGCTAATCAAAATGACCGCCAAACTTATAACCGTGAAGTTCGTCAGGATTCTTACAATGACGCTAACGGTCATACTCACACCAACGTAACGCGAACAGAAGAAACGGTTAATAATGGTGTTGTTAAGTCTAACTCTGACTCCTACCGGGATGGTTACGTTAACGGTCGAGTCTCTGAGCGCAGCTACCAAGAAGAGAATTTAGCTGTTCGGGATAACAATAATGCCGCGAGTGGCTTAGTAATTGGCTTGCTCCTGACTTCGCTGGTGGGCTTGGCGGCTGGTACTTGGTTCTTTTTAAACCAACGGAATGAGGCACCCGCTCCGGTTATCCCAAATATTGTGGTTCCTCAACAACCAGATGCCAAGCCAGCTCCTGAAGCAAAGCCAGCTCCTGAAGCGAAACAAGCTCCTAAAAAAGAAACCACAATCATTGAAAGAACTAGGGATGTTCTGGTTCCAGTTCCTCAAAAGCAAGCTCCGGCACCTCAACCAGCAGCACCAGCACCAGACATCAACATTACTGTTCCCAGTTCTGAGCCAAAACAGCCTGCGGCTCAAGAAGCACCTTCTACGGAAACTGCTCCCATACAGTCCGAAAGTAAGAGCGATCGCACTCCCGATCAAGGGGAATCAACTGAAACAGGTACAACATCTAGCAGCAGCCCACAAAACGCTGGTGCCGATAGTCCAGATGGTTCCGCTCAGTAACAGCCATAAACCATAAACAAAGTGCGATCGTCCCACTTCCAGAGTTAACAGTTTCATAGAATATAGCCTCAAAGTGGATGGCTTTGAGGCTATATTCTATATCTGGTAAAATACCCACCTAAAGAATGACAATCAGCTTTACTGCCCGCCCCTCACATAGTTGATGAACCTGGGGGAGAGTTTTACTGGTGGGTTATTTCTGCCGAGCTGGTCTAGTTCCGAGGTGAAGTAAGCTGCTGTTGAGTGCAAGCACTTTCTAGAAAGCTTGAAACCAATACTTCTAGCTGGTTGCGTGACAATTCGTTGCGACCATCAACAATTTGACAAATAGGCAAATAAATATGTATTTAACATACGCAACAGGGGGAAACAGGCTAAAATCTTAATCTAAATTTTTTCCCAGAGGTCTATGAATAACTCCTCTAACTTCGCAATGCCAAACGCTGGGGAATGGAAGTTTTTGTTGAGCTGGATTGCTTTATCTACTATAGGTAGTTTGCTTGGGATTATTGCTGGCTTTTTTGTAACACTTTTGACTGGAGGTTTTACCGCCAATGGATTTCCCCTTGGCTGGACTGTTGTCTGGGCTATTTTGGGGTTCTTTCAATGGTTGTTGCTGAAGGGGCGAATTAAGAGATCGAGTTTGTGGATTGCAGCGTCTGCTATAGGCGGGGCTGTAGCCTTACTAGTATGTGTGCTAACGAGTTACTCTATATCTACAAACGCACTATCTGATTTTTTTTATAACTTTTTATCATTTGAGCCAAGTAATGATAATAAGCTTTTTAGCTTATTTAAGATAGGTGCAATAAATGAAGCAATTGTTGGAACTGCACAATGGTTTTTGCTGAAGCGGCAGATTTCGAGAGCGGGTTGGTGGATTCCAGTTTCTGCTTTAGGCGGGGCAATGATTCTACCTCCGATTAGTGCTGCGATTAAAGGTTTAGCTTTGGTTTTGATGTTTCGGCAGACAACATCAAAACCAGATAGCTATATTCAAGAATGACAAATCATTCGCTAACGCGCAGCCTTGGTTACGCTACTCCAACTAACTTAGCGCTCAGATCCCACAGCTTTTGAGCTTTGTTATCATCGCTGGCTTCGTCAGAAACCTCTTGCACAAAAGACTGACGACCTGGTTTCTGGCGATTTCCCCAACTCCAATACATCCCGGATTCCTTGTATTCAGGATCGGCAACAATAGCTGCAACCCTTTCCCCTGCCAACTCCTGAGACACGTATCCCCCGGTAATGTTCTTTTGGAACAGCGGGAAGATTTTCCGAAATAGAGGGTAGTGGTTGCGGAATAGGGGCGTATCTGCAACGCATCCCGGATAGAGAGAGTTAAAGGTAATGCCTGTTGCAGAGTGATAGCGCCGATGCAGTTCCCGCATAGTTAAAACATTGCACAGTTTGCTATCTTTGTAAGCTTTGCCGGGTTTAAACTTCTTGCCGTTAATCATGGCAATCGGTTCTTTAAAACCTGCTTCAAAGCCTTGGAGATTCCCTAAATCTGGAGGCGCTGGAATCGGAATCTTACCTCCCAACTCCTTCGGATTTGCCGTCACAGTTCCCAAAATCACGAGTCTGCGATCTGGATAAGAGGACTTTTTCAGATCCTCCAACATCAGGTTGCACAGCAGGAAATGACCCAGGTGATTCGTCGCCACACTCAGTTCATAACCTTCTGCGCTCCGCATAGGTTCTTTTAATAAAGGTAGATAAACTGCGGCATTGCACACCAAAGCGTCCAAGGACTTGCCGCTGGCTCTGAAGTTATTCACGAACTGGCGAACGCTCTCCAAAGAGGCTAGGTCGATCTGCATGAGGGTGTAGCTCTCTTGGGGAATTTCCGCCGTTTCAGCAGCTTTTTTCCCCTTCTCCAAATCCCGACAAGCCATCACTACGTGCCATCCCCTTTTGGCAAGCGCTTTTGCACCGTACAAACCAACCCCTGAGGAGGCACCCGTGATTACAACCGTTGGTTTACGATTCTGTTCCATTGTGTTTAGACTCCGTTGACCGCCGTTAACTGTCTCTAGGATCTAGGATTTTACACCACTGGGTCATCAGCTCTTAGTTTTTGAGGGGTATCTCGAAAAGACATCTACCGTGATTAGCATAAATACTGTAACCATCTACAAATTGAAGGGCTGGCTCTCCTTCCGCATGAAGTAAATTTTCTTCATCAAAAGATAGTTTGCAAGGGCGATCGCAGACAATACAAACTTTTTCGTATAGAAACAAAAAACCACAATTTTGAATTAGCTGTTGAACAACTTGCCATTTCTTGCTGTCATGATGCAACTTAAGAACTGAAATACAGAAATCGAACATACATCCCCAACTCGCCCACTCCGCTGGTCTATCGAGACAATATATAAACTTGGAAACACAAGTAAATTCCAGTTCAGGATTGAATCTCTCAAGCTCGGCGAATAATTGGCTCTCTAAACACCTCATTATCGTGTGCGGAAAGTAGCAAACTTGAGGCTTATCTTGTGTTGAATAGTATAGAAAATCAGAGTGTAGGGTTTGATTTCGCAATCTAATAAAAAACGCTTTTCAATCTCTTGTTTAAAGCCGCTTTGGAGATGCTCAAACACTCTTTTTAAAAATTTGATTTTAATACTACGACCTAGATAACGCAGAACATCTTCACTCTGAGCAACTTCTTGAATTGCTGCCAGAGGATTGTTATAGAACAAGATTTTAGGTTTTGGATAATCACTAATAAGGTAAGCTGCGGTGATTGCTTCGGTGACTTGATCGCGCTCGGTTAGGTCTACCAAGTTCTGGATCGAGCGCCACTTTTCTCGATACGTGGGGATCAGTGCTTCTTGTTCATCAGTTAAGTTTACAACAATCTTACGACTTACCATATTCTCCTGGTTCCAAAAGCAGGATGTCTTCTTCCTTAGCTAATTCTAAAACAAGAAACTGCCTGAATTTGAGTTTGTTTGCACGAGACAGGCTCCGTAAGGTGGGGAGTAGTTTTGCTATATTCATGGCAACTACAACAAAAATAATCTAGTGCTTTTATTTTTCCAATTTGAGCAGTGATTTGCGGCGACATCTTCAAAGCGGCGATCGCCTATCAAGGTAGCACTAGAATACTTCCTGGCTCACGATACCTAAACTGGCTAATCGTAGTGTAATTATCCGGCAAGAGCTGTAGGCAGTACAGTGCTTAGAAATATTGGCTCCAACTGCTTTTAAGGACGCAGGCCATGTTTAAAAATGAACAGGCAAAGTATCTGCTAGAGTGCCATCACAATCAAAAATCAACGCTTCGTAACGTAGAGTTGCTGCAATTGAAGATGAAACCATAATTTAATAATGTTTGCTTACATTCATAATAGTGAAGGCCTGTTAGTTACTGATACTCCATCTAGGTGAGCGATCTCCAGTCCTTCTGTCGTCCGCTACACCCTGCCAAACCGAAAACTTTTCGATCTACTGATTCTGGCTTAGAGGATGTTTTAAAAGTCGGTTAGATAGCAAAAAAGCTCACTCAGTGTAAGCTGCGAATATGTAGTACACAGCACTGAGAGAGCGTTATGAGTAAAGCTTACCCCAGTAATT
>NZ_JACJOY010000128.1:0-58296 GCF_014695815.1 Trichocoleus sp. FACHB-6 | reverse complement strand
TTATGAGTTATTGCCAGAAACATCGGAGACTTTTATTTATCTGGCAATGATCCGTATCATGGTCAGGCGGTTGGCATAATATTTAACCCCTCACCACTTTTCAAACATCCTCTTATATCCTATCCTCGATTGCTGCAATTGACTCGATAATTAAACAAACAATTCCCGGCAAAGGAGACGGATGGTTTCGCTACAATCATGATGGTTATGGTGAAACATCAACTGGTGCTGATTATACTGGTGCTGGTATCGGGCGTTTGTGGCCTATTTTTACGGGAGAACGCGGTCATTTGGTCATTGCCAGCGGTGGAAATGCTGACTCTTATTTGGCAACAATGCGTGCATTTGCTAACAGTTCTTACATGATTTCTGAACAAGTTTGGGATTTAAACGCACCCTCTGGTTTTACGCCAGGAACTCCAACTAAATCAATGACACCCCTTTCCTGGTCGATGGGGGAATACATCACGCTGTTGGCATCGAATTATACTGGCAAAATAATGGATATGCCGGAGATTGTTTATCAGCGCTATGTGAGCAATTTATACAAGCCGCATCAGGATAAAACGGTTGATTATAACCAAGCTTTTGTGCAACCAGGGAAAGCTTTAACGATTTACTACAAAGGTTTTTTGGCGAGTTCTGAACAGTTAAATTTGCACTGGGGACGCGACAATTGGCAAAGCGTCACTGACAAGCCGATGCTTAAGCGAAATGATGGCTTTTGGGAAGCCACAATTGCTATACCACTGAGTGGAACCGCTTTAAATTTTGCTTTCACTGATGGGAACAATTGGGATAACAACGGAGGCAGCAATTTGAATAAAACCCTCTCCCCGGTTTTTTCCCGAAGATAAATACGCCTGTTGATTGATGTCTAAATATATTTGCGCTTGCTAGGCTATTCAAAGTTTATTTTAACCCAAATATAGCCAGCCGATTAATCGCGTTCGCCATTGACTTTAGCCGTCAAGCGTTTTTACCTCAATGATAGTGAAAAAAAGTACAGTATGAAAAGCTTAATACAAAAGATATTAAATTTTCCAATTAAATTCAATGGTTTTGAAGGTCGAAACAAGCAAGATGTTCTCTTATTTGACTCCTCATTTGCTGCCCAAGACATTGCCTTTATAATTGGCGGGGAGTGGGATGGTTGTAATGGGGTTTTGGTAACTAAAAATGATGAAGTAGCGGTTAATACGGCTGCTGAATTGTTAGGGGCGCGATGGTGTTACAATGGTGCCAAAATCGCCCATACAAGCAGATTGAGTACTGATGACTTAAGGCGACGTTATGCAGCAGGAGAAAGGCATTTTATCAATGCTAACTTGAGGTGCGCTAAGCTTGATGAGTGTTTACTTAGTGAAGCTAACCTGAGCTGGGCAAAACTGAGTTTAGCAAACCTGAGTGGAGCCAATTTAAGTAAAGCCAACTTAAGTGATGCAGATTTGATTGAAGCCAACTTGACCGAAGCCAACCTGCGTACAGCTAACTTGGGTAGAACAAACCTGGCTAAAGCTAACCTGCGGCTGGCAGATTTAAGAGGGGCGAATTTGAGTAAAGCTTTCTTGAGTGAGGCTAATCTCAGTGAAGCCGATTTAAGGGGAGCAAATCTAGAATTGGCAGACTTAAGAGGTGCTGATTTGAGTGGAACTAACCTGAGTGGTGCTAACTTAAGTGGTGCCAAGTTAATTGAAGCTGATTTGGCAACAGCAACCCTATCTAATGACTGAATTTGAGTATTATGGATACGTTATTAAGCATTGCTATTAGTTTGAGCGCGCGTTCATGGCAGGAATTGCAATGCTGTCCTTTCCACCATTAAAAGAGGCAGGAGGAAAAGATAATTGAGGTTAGTAAATCCAAGGAAATCTTAAAATTTTCCTGGTATAGTATCCGGCAAGTTGCTCTCATGGCGAGGCGCTACAAACGAAAAAATTTACAATTCCTTCAAGGACTATTATAAAAGAAAATTGTGAGAAACACAAGTTTATTAATTTCTCAATATGGCTAAAGCAGATTTTCGCTTTTATGCAGAACTGAATGATTTCTTGCCGCCTAAAAGAAGGCAAGTAACAATTACTCATTTATTTGAAGAACGCGCACCGATTAAGGACACGATTGAATCTCTGGGTGTACCCCATCCGGAAGTTGACTTGATTTTAGTTAATGCGAAATCTGTAGATTTTTCGTATATTTTAGCTGATAGCGATCGCATCCAGGTCTATCCGGTTTCCTCTGCCGATGAAAACGCAGCAATAATATCTCTCGTGCGACCTCAACCGCTAAATGTTATCCGCTTTGTTTTAGATATACATTTAGGCAAGTTGGCAACATCTTTACGAATGTTAGGCTTTGATACCCTTTACCGCAACGATTACGACGACGAAGAATTAGCCAAGATTTCATCTGCTGAAGAACGAATTCTCTTGACTCGCGATAAAGGTCTATTAATGCGTAGTCTAGTAACATATGGATATTATGTCAGAGAAACTAACCCAGAGCGACAAATTGTGGAAGTCATGCGACGCTTCAACTTATTTGAACGAGTTTCGCCATTGCAAAGGTGTCTGCGTTGCAATGGATTATTAAAACCCGTAGCTAAGGAAACCATTATTGATCAATTACCACACAATACCGCCTTGCAAATTAATGAATTTCATCGCTGTACTGAATGCAGTCAAATTTATTGGAAAGGGTCGCATTATGAACGAATGCAGCAATTTATAGAAGCAGTGCTTTCTTCAGGATGAGGGACTGAGGATTGGGGACTAGGGGCTGGGGAAGAGAAGAGAAGAATATAACCCTAACTTCTCGCCCTACCGCAATCCCTAATCACCTAGCCCCAGCCCCGGTTTTTGTCCCCAGCCCCTAGCCCCCAGTCCATTCCTTAATGTCAACCTTAAATTCTCGTATCCAGGCGGTACAATCGCCAATAATTCCCGTCGTCGGAGAACTAATCCGCAACCATCCAGGGACGATTTCCTTGGGTCAAGGTGTGGTATATTACAATCCGCCAAAAGAGGCAATTGCACAGATTTCGCAATTTCTAGCCGAACCAGAAAATCATAAGTACAAAGCAGTAGAAGGTATTCCACCTTTGCTAGATGTAATTGCGGAAAAACTGAAAGTCGATAATAATATCAAAATTAACAAAAAAAATTGCATTGTCGTCTCTGCTGGAAGCAACATGGCATTTATAAATGCAATTCTCGCCATCACTTCTCCAGGGGACGAAATTATTATCCAAACGCCTTATTATTTCAATCACGAAATGGCAATTACCATGTCGAGTTGTCGTCCGGTACTCGTTGCTACTGACGAAAATTATCAACTGCGTCCAGATGCGATCGCATCTGCAATTACAAATAAAACTCGTGCTGTCGTCACGATTTCACCTAATAATCCCACAGGCGCAGTTTACTCGCCAGAAGCCTTACGCCAAGTTAATCAAATATGTCGCGATCGCGCAATTTATCATATTAGCGATGAAGCCTATGAATATTTTACCTACAATAACGTAAAACACTTTTCTCCAGGCTCAATTTATGCTAATACCGATTATACAATTTCACTTTATACCCTCTCAGAAGCCTACGGTTTTGCTTCTTGGCGTATCGGATATATGGTAATTCCAGAACATCTGCTAGTGTCGGTAAAGAAAGTCCAAGATACGATTCTAATTTGTCCACCAGTCATCTCGCAGTATGCAGCATTAGGAGCATTGCAAACAGGAGTTGCTTACTGTGAGGAAAAAATTAGCGCGATCGCATCCGTGCGTCAACTCCTACTAGAAAAACTTGGTGGCATACAAGATATTTGTACAGTTCCCCCCGCAGACGGAGCATTCTATTTTCTGTTGAAAATTCATGCTAATCTGCACGCAATGGAGCTGGTAGAAAGACTAATTCGCGAACATGGTGTAGCTGTCATTCCCGGTACAACCTTTGGTATGGACGACGGTTGTTACTTGCGCGTCGCCTACGGTGCATTGCAACAAGAGACCGCAGCAGAAGGTATTGAGCGATTAGTGCGCGGTTTGAAGACAATTTTAGCGGCTTGATGTAACCTTCCTCGTTCCCAGTCACTGACTGGGAACGAGAGATTTACACAGTTTGTAATTCCAGACTGGGATAGTCAATATATCCCTTCTCATCTCCACCATAAAACGTGTCGCGATCCGGCTTATTCAGTGGAGCATTAGCTGCAAAACGCTCTGGCAAATCAGGATTTGCAATATACAGCCTACCGTATGCCACCAAATCCGCATCACCAGAAGCCAAGACAGCATTCCCCAACTCGCGGTCATATCCTCCCGCCGCAATCAGCATTCCCTTGAAGATGGGGCGGAAGTATCCCACAGACAAGCCGCCTGTATTGACTTCTAGCGTAGTATTGCCATCAAGTCTCGGCTCCACAATGTGCAAGTAAGCCAAACCAAAACGGTTCAGTGCAGAAGCTACATAGCTGAACAAAGCTGCTGGATTTGAGTCAGACATACTGTTAAAAGTGCCATTGGGAGAAAGGCGAATTCCTACCCGTTCTCCACCCCAAACACTTACCACCGCTTCAGTTACTTCCATCAAAAGTCGGGCGCGGTTCTCAATTGAACCCCCATACTCATCGGTGCGTTTATTCGTGCCATCCTGAAGAAACTGGTCAAGTAAATAACCGTTAGCGCTGTGAATTTCCACACCATCAAATCCCGCCGCCAAAGCATTTTCAGCACCTTGGCGGTATTGTTCGACAATCCCTGGAATCTCTTGAGTTAAGAGGGCGCGAGGAGTTACAAAGGGTTTTGGCCCCTCATTAGTCATAGCTTCTCCGACGGGAGCGATCGCGCTTGGTGCTACTGGCAATTCTCCCCCCGGTTGCAGTGACGGGTGAGAAATGCGCCCAACGTGCCACAGTTGTAGAAAAATCCGCCCGCCACGCGCATGAACTGCATCGGTTACCAATCGCCATCCAGCCACTTGTTCTGGCGAGTGAATCCCTGGAGTATTAGCA
This sequence comes from Trichocoleus sp. FACHB-6, assembly GCF_014695815.1. Lineage (NCBI taxonomy): Bacteria > Bacillati > Cyanobacteriota > Cyanophyceae > Leptolyngbyales > Trichocoleusaceae > Trichocoleus > Trichocoleus sp. FACHB-6. The sequence continues at coordinate 53,289 of NZ_JACJOY010000128.1, read as the reverse complement.
TATCCCTGTCCTTGCGGCGATACTTGAGTTGCCTCAGCAATAATTAACCCCGCCGATGCCCGTTGTGCATAATAAGTAGCATTCATTGCTCTGGGAACATTTCCCGCACCAGCACGCATCCGAGTTAACGGAGCCATCACAATTCTATTAGGAAGTTCTAGGGAACCCAACTGAACAGGTGAGAAAAGATTGACATTAGCACTCATAGATAGAATCTCCATTGCAACGACATTAAAGTATCAGGAACTTCAACCAGCTAGTACAATACTTTCGCTGGCTGAAATCACCGATATAGAAACTGACTAATTTAAGCAGCTTGCTCTATTGTTGAGTTATTCTGTGGAAGTAAATCGTTGACTTTGGCAGCAAACACCGCCAGAGGCGCTACCCCAACTACTTGATCCACAACTTGACCATCTTTGAAAAACAAAACAGTTGGAACAGCTTGAATTTTGTATTGATTAGCAAGTTGCCCATACTCATCAATATTCAACTTGCCAACCTTAGCAACTCCTTCAAAATTGGCAGCTAATTCTTCAATCAAAGGATTGAGCATTCGACAAGGCCCACACCAAGCAGCCCAGAAATCCACAACAACCGGAACTGAACTAGCAACAACTTCGTTTTCAAAGTTATCTTCTGTCAAGATGACATACTTAGAGTTCTCTGACATGATTTTCAGCCTCCTTCAGGCTGGAGCGCAACGTGAGGCGAATCAACTGGTTTAGTAGTTAAACAACCATTTAACTAAATACTAGAACAATCTTCTATAGTAGTCAAGTAGTTATTTAACTATTTTTAGACATAAAATAGAAATTATGAATAACAACGATAGCGTTCAATCGCCCTCGGTGTATCGAGTTGCACAAGGGGACATAGAACGTCGGGCGAAAATCTTTGCGGCTCTCGCTGACCCAACACGCTTGCGGATTGTGGAGATGTTAGCTCTTTGCGGCGAGTGTGGGGAAAAGAGCGGTTCAGAGATAGCCAATCAGTTAGGGATTAGTCTGGCTCTATTTTGTCATCACTCTAAGACACTGCTGGAAGCTGGGGTAATCCAAACCCGAAAAGAAGGGCAAACCAAGTATAACTCGCTGAATCGGGAGTTACTGCAAGATTGCTTCGCCAGTTTGATGCCCAAATAACAGCTCTCTATCATCTCTGGTTTCCAGGCTCTGACTGGGAACCAGAGTAAAAGTAGTCACACTTTTGATTTTGTCGTGTGCAGCCAGAAGGGAAGAAAACCCTTTAGCCAATTTTCACATTCGCTGCCATAAAGTAATTGCTTTTGTATTTGTTCTTCGCGAGACTGTGCGCCTGGAAGTGTCAGCATATGAGCGCCAAGGGTAGTCCATTTTCTGAGCATTTTTTTGGTTATTTCCGGATGGAACTGTACGCCGTAAGCATTATCTCCATAACGAAAAGCTTGTGTTTCAAAAATCTCACCTTTAGCTAACTTAACTGCTCCTGTTGGCAGTCCAAATCCCTCAAGGTGCCAGTGATAAACATATCTAAGGGAGTCAAAAGGTTCTTGTGCTGCGTCTGCTGGCTCGACTGAAAAATAGCCGATTTCAGTCATGCCCTCTGGATGGGGTGCAACGGATGCACCAAGTACACGCGCCAATAACTGAGCGCCCAAACAAATTCCGAAAAAAGGCTTACCCGAAGAGAGAACAGTCGGTATCCAATCCAGTTCTGTACGAATAAATGGTAGGGTTTCGCTATCATTGGCGCTCATAGGCCCACCAAATATGACAACAGCTTCGTGGCTGTCCATCGTGTGTGGTAGTTCCTCTCCGATGCTGGGACAACGGATATCAAGTTCATAACCGTTGCTGCGGAGAATTTGCCCAACAAGTCCGGAATCTGATGTTTTTTGATGTATAACTAAAAGAATTTTTTTCACTATTGCATCTGTGTAAAGTTAGATAAGAATTTTCCTTGGGGGAGGCAATATAAACTGTTTGTTCTGGTACGGCATTAATACGGTTGAAATACTGGTAATATCTTCCTTATACTGCCTGTGGCATTGATAATGAAATTTTAGGCGATGAGTGTGGTGGCTTGCGGTTTCTTTTAGACACCAATAGCATATTTTCCTCAAACGCCACCCACGTTGCTCAATGATAAAAATACAAAGCAGTACGGTACTGGCTTCCCAATCTACGTTCTGTAAGTCGCTTCGAGTAGTCCAGTAGAAGGCTGGGCTTGTGTTACGGTCTCCAAAGCGCACACTACGTCTGGTAATGCAATTGTACTAAAGGGTAAAATAAATATAGGCTCAACTTGTTGAAACCTAGACTGTGTGAGACTTTGAAATATTTTTAAATAAAATATCCAAAAACAGTTACAGGTCAGATACTTGCGGGTACTCTAGATATATAACCTTGGGTAGATGAAGTTATGCAATTTTTAGGCAAGTGGCTGGAAAACTGTTATATCCCCTGCAATCCTGCTGACTCCGCTGATTGTTACGATCGGCAACCAGCGTATCCGCGTCCGCAGTTGGAGCGATCGCACTGGGTTTGTCTGAATGGCTCCTGGAAGTTTACATTTGATGACGATGGCAAAAAAATTCGTCCTTCAGATATTTCTGAGTGGACACATACCATTCAAGTCCCCTTTGCTCCCGAATCCGCCCAAAGTGGGATAGGCGATACGGGTTTTCATCCTAATTGCTGGTATGAGCGGGAATTTGACGTACCGGAAGGTGAGGGGCGGGTACTCCTCCATTTCGGAGCTGTAGATTATTGTGCGAAAGTCTGGGTCAATGGTCAGTTTATGACTGAACATGAGGGCGGTCATACCCCATTCACTATAGATATTACATCTGTATTGAATAAAGATGAACCCCAGCGGGTAACACTTTGGGCGCAAGACGATCCGCAAGACTTAGCTAAACCTCGCGGTAAGCAAGATTGGCAGTTGGAACCCCACAGTATCTGGTATCCGCGCACCAGTGGAATTTGGCAGACTGTTTGGGTTGAGCGCGTTCCCTCTACTTATATTCAGCGTATCCGCTGGACTCCGCACTTTGAGCGGTGGGAGATTGGTTTTGAGGCTTTTGTTGGGGGTGAGCTGCGCGATGGCATCCAAATTAAAGTTAAACTAACCGTCGGCTGTCATCTGCTGGTAAACGATACCTACGAAGTGATTAACGGGGAGATTCACCGCCGCATTGCTTTATCTGACCCTGGTATCGACGACTACCGCAACGAGTTACTGTGGAGTCCGGAGAAACCGACTTTAATTGATGCCTCTGTGCAGTTGTGGTCTGATGACAAGCTGTTGGATGACGTAAGATCCTATACAGCGATGCGGACTGTGTCAACTCAGCGCGATCGCTTTATGCTTAACGGTCGCCCTTACTATCTGCGGCTGGTTCTAGACCAAGGTTACTGGCCCGACACGCTGATGACTCCACCCTCAGATGAGGCGTTGCGGCGCGATGTGGAGTTAGCCAAAGCGATGGGCTTCAACGGTGTCCGCAAGCACCAAAAGATAGAAGACCCCCGTTTCTTGTATTGGGCGGACGTACTTGGTTTGATGGTCTGGGAAGAAATGCCCAGCCCCTATCGCTTCAGTCCCAAAGCCGTAGAACGCATTACGAAGGAGTGGACTGAGGTAATCGAACGCGATGCCAGCCATCCGTGTATTGTAGTCTGGGTGCCGTTCAACGAATCTTGGGGAGTTCCCGACTTGACAGCAACAGACGCGCATCGCCACTGCGTGCAAGCACTCTATCACTTAACCAAAACTCTAGACCCGACTCGCCCTGTAATTGGTAACGATGGCTGGGAAAGTGCGGCGACCGATATTTTGGCTATTCATGACTACGATAATAAGCCGACTCGGTTATCCAAGCGCTATGGGCCAGAGGTGAAGTTATCGGATCTGTTCGATCGCCAGCGTCCGGGTGGGCGCGTCTTGACGCTTGACGGGTATCCTCATCAAGGACAGCCTATCATGCTGACTGAGTTTGGGGGCATTGCCTACGCACATCGGGAAAGCCCTGATTCTAACAAAATATGGGGATACGTGCGTTCTGAGAATCTCTCAGAACTGGAAGTAAGGTATACCGCGTTACTGAACGTGGTTAACAAAGTCGAATTATTTAGCGGATTTTGTTACACCCAGCTAACGGATACTTTCCAAGAAGCTAACGGACTGTTGTATGCTGACCGGACACCGAAATTCCCCATAGAAGCGATCGCATCTGCGACTCTAGGTAGGGGCGGCGAAGACGAGGAAGACGCTATGCTCTCAGGGATGAAAGCTGGATGGTCGCAAGACAAAAATGCATTCCCTGGATCTGTTGAAACCGGATGGTCGCACTCTGAAGCTGTACAGCAGATACCCCATTGCGGAGGGAATTATAGCTCCTAGTCCCAGCAATGAACCTGTAGCCGCAAATCCTCATCTACGTTGGCATCCCTTGCGGGGAGAATGGATAGCTTATGCTTCGCATCGTCAGGGGCGGACTTTTATGCCGCCCCCAGAATACAATCCTCTAGCACCTACCACCGATCCTAACTTTCCCACTGAACTACCCCAAGGTCGATATGATGTAGCGGTTTTCGATAACCGCTTTCCCTCAATGACGCTGGCGGCGCATAACCCACCCGCCAGCATTGTTGAAACTCTCCCCGCAGATGGTGCGTGCGAGGTGGTGGTTTTTACTCAAGATCCGCAGGCTACTATCGGTTCCCTGGAACTGGATCATTTAGAATTGCTGTTCCAAGTTTGGAGCGATCGCACTCGCGTTATCGGCGAAAATCCCCACATTCAATATGTGTTGCCGTTTGAAAATAAGGGTGTAGAAATGGGGGTGACTTTGCAGCATCCCCACGGACAAATCTACGCTTATCCTTTTGTCCCGCCTGTTCCCGCCCGAATGTTAGAGCGTCAGCAGGCTTATTATCAGGAAAATAACCGCGGCTTGCTGCAAGATTTGATACAAAAGGAGATTGAAGACAAGCAGCGGATAATTTATCAGGATGAGCAAGCGATCGCATTTATCCCCGCTTGTGCGCGTTATCCTTACGAAGTTTGGCTTGCGCCCATCCAGCCTGCTGCAACTTTCATGGATCTTACCCCAAAGCAACGGGCGGGACTTGCCAAAGCTTTAAAGACTGTTACTCTTAAATACGATGGTTTGTGGAATCGTCCGTTTCCTTACTTGATGGCTTGGTTCCAAGCACCTACCGATGGACAACCGCATCCAGAAGCACACCTGCACGCCGAATTTTATCCGCCTTATCGTACCAAAGATCGGCTTAAGTATCTGGCGGGAACTGAACTAGCAGCAGGGATGTTTGCTAATGATGCGCTTCCGGAGGAGAAAGCTAAGGATTTACAAGCTATAGCCATAACACTCGAAAATTCGGTACGGTTGTGAATCAAAACCTAACCCCCTAACCCCCTTCCCTGCAAGGGAAGGGGGAAGAACTCCGGCTAGGGGCTGGGGAGGGGTTTCCTGCTGTAAAAGGTGAGTTATGAATCAATTTAGTGAAGAATCCCAGAAGCTAGAGTTAATCCGAAAAGCCCTAACTGAAGCCGACGCGCAGGGTTTACGGCTACGCGGCACAGACTGGTTCGCGTGGGCGACTGCTGGGGGTTCCAGCACCGTACTGCTAACCGCAGAAACCGGAGTCGCAGAAGTGCTGGTGACAGCCCAAGATGCCTGGATATTAACTGACGAAATCGAAGCGCAGCGTTTTAAAGATGAGGAAATTTCAGCAAATTTCCAGTTTTACGTCAATCCTTGGGCTGATGCTGCGGCGCGTGAGTCTTTTGTGCAGGAAGCTACCAATGGAGGGAAAGTTTTAAGCGATCGCCCACTTCCTCATGTCGAGAAGCGATTACCTGCGTCTCTACAACAGCATAAACGAACCCTGATGTCAAGTGAGCTGGAGCGATATCGCCAGCTAGGGCGTAAAGCAAGCGAAGCGATGACAGAGGTGCTAAAAGCCGCCAAGCCGGATTGGACAGAATATCAGCTTGCGGGTGCGGGTGCAGAGGCATTGTGGGCGAGGGGGATACATCCAGCGCTGACGCTAGTAGCAGGCGAGAGACGTTTGCCGCTTTACCGTCACGCTACCGCTAGCGGCGAAAAAATTGGACAGCAAGCGATGCTAGTGTTTTGCGCTAGGGAACATGGTTTGTATGCAAATCTGACCCGATTTGTGTCATTCGGTTCGTCCGATGAAAGCGCCAAATTGCACCGCCATGTCAGGGAAATCGAAGCGGAAGCGCTGAATTTTTTAAAACCTGGGGTATCGCTTAATGCAGTTTATGACACTTTAGCTAATGCTTATCAAAAGCACGGCTTTCCTAATGCCATCCGCGAACATCATCAGGGGGGAACTACGGGATATTTAGCGCGAGAAGTTGTAGCCAATCCCACAACTAATGACACTCTGGCGGAAAACATGGCTGTTGCTTGGAATCCAAGTGTACGGGGTGCAAAGATTGAAGATACTTTTGTCCTTGCTAATGATGGCAAGTTGGAAAATCTGACTTTAGATCCAAATTGGCCTAGCGTGGAGGTAGAAGGAAGGTTGCGCCCTGTACCTTTGGAAGTTGGATAATGGAAATGCCCTAGCGAATTCTATTCGCGCCTATACAGACTAAATCTGGCTATGCAGGTTTAAAAATACCAAATTCTCTTAAGTCCGCGCAGGCGGGCTTTGTTTGTATAGCCGCGATTTCTAATCGCCAGGGCAACTTTTGCACGAGATAGATTCAGCAACGCCGCCACAATATGTCACAGGAAAAGATTGAAAAGCTGACTCCAGAGCAAGAAGCTTTGATTCCGATTTATCGGGATAAATGGAGAAACATAGCATATTCAACTGAGCCAATTGATAGAGAAAAAGCTGCTGAAGCGGTAAAAGAAGCCTATAACTTGATTGCTTTATCTGAACCAAAGATTATTTTTTGTGATAGCCCTTATACAGCAGATAATCAGTAGTTGAGTAAAGAATCAAGAAAAGAATTTACAGATGATTCGTATGGCCGAGTGTCTCAGGAACTGGAATATAAACTATGGGACAAACTGATGGGGCAACTATGGGAAAAAATGAGGAGCTACTTTGAAACTGAAGAGCTACACACGCATCTACACAAGCAAGTGTCTAGCAAGATTGGTATGGAATTAGGTTTTGAATTATCTATATTTGGTTATTGTCTTGACATAGAAGAATGGTCTAGTAGTGGGGTTTTTATTGACTTTTGTGTTTTTGTTTTTAATTTAAATTCCGCTGAAAATTTAAAAGAATGGATTGTTTTTCAATCAATAGTTAAGAATTGCGGCTGGATTTACCCTTATGAAAAGATAGCAATTGTGTGCGATCGCCCTCGCGTCCTCTCCTTCGACAACCAGCAGCGTCTCCACGCGGAAGGCTCACCAGCAATACAATTTGCCGCCGGATACAGTCTCTACGCCTATCATGGCGTGAGATTACCTGAAAAATACGGAACAGTTCACCCGAACCAGTGGCAACCCCAATGGCTTTTAGAAGAATATAACGCGGAACTGCGGCGAGTGCTAATTCAGGGAATTGGCTATGATAAAATCGCCCAGGAATTAGGGGCAATTGAGTTAGATTCATATCAAGAATATACTTTATTAAAAATTAATACTGATATTGATATAGAGCAAATATCTTTGTTAAAGATGACTTGCCCAAGCACCAAATTTATTCATGTGTTGCGCGTACCGCCTGATGTAGTATCAGCGCGGGAGGCTATTCGTTGGGTGAATTGGGGAATTTCCCCGGAAGAGTTTGCGATTCAAACCTGAACGAAGGTCATGTACATTAGGGCTAATAATATAAAAATCACGTAGGTTGTCTTAAGTAACGAACCCCAATTATTATAAGAATTTGTTTAGTTTTACTATCGTTCGATGAACCTACACTTATTCTTGGTTGACAAAAACTAATATTTTTAGTATTTAAAATTACAACCTACCTTAACAGTAAGACTATTCTTTAGCTAGAAGTATAGATTAAGTAGTAGCAATTACTTTGGTTAGTAGCAACCAATAAAAAATATTCTTGTAGGGTTTAAATACCATAAGACAAGAATCTTTTATACTCTTTCGTGCTTTAATTATTGACTTAAGCTTTTAGCTATCAGTCTCAGAAGTTAACTGCGCGATCGCTCTTGAGGCAAATTTCTCAGCGATTACTTCTTGTAGCTTATCTTCTGAATCTATAGCAGTCCCCTAAAACCCAAACATCGTTAAAACTTTATTTGATCCAAGCCATGACTCACTTTGGTGTAATTTGTCCACCTTTTGCTGGTCATATTCATCCTATGGCAGCCTTGGGACGAGAGCTACAACGGCGCGGTCATTGCATCACCTTCCTGCAAATACCCGATTTAGAAACAGCAGTGCGCTCAGAAGGACTAAACTTTTGGCCTATTGGAGAGTCTGCTTATCAACCGGGCGAACTTGCCGAAAGCTTCACAGAATTAGGTAAATTAAGCGGTATAGAATCCCTACGTTATTCAGTAGACTTGTGCCAACGTTTCACAGCTACGATGTGCGAGGATGCCCCCTGTGCCATTGCAGAAGCAGGAATTGAAGCACTATTGGCAGATCAGCTAGAACCAGCAAGTGAAACGGTAGCCGAATACCTCCGCATCCCTTTTGTTACCGTGTCCTGCGCCCAAGCTATCCACCGCAAAGCACAAATTCCTCCCTTCTTCACTCTTTGGAACTACGAGAATAAGTTGTGGGCGCGTCTTCGCAATCAGGCTGCTTATTACCTATTAGATCGCAATAGCCAACCGCTTCTGCAAGCCCTCAATCAGTATCGTAAACAGTGGAAGTTACCAGTGGTTCGCAAATTGTATGCCTCCCGTTCTCGACTTGCCCACATTAGTCAGCAACCTGCTGCTTTTGATTTCCCCTGCGCCAACCTACCAAAGCACTTCCATTACGTCGGGCCTTTTCGCAATCCCTCGCCGCGCAAAATTTCCTTTCCCTACGAACGCTTGACCGGGCAACCACTGATCTATGCTTCGTTGGGAACTGTACAAAATACTAAAGAGGATATTTATCACTGCATCGCCGCAGCCTGCCAGGGACTGGATGTGCAACTTGTTATCACTCTTGGGGGCGGGATGGATGTAGAAGCGGTGCAAGGACTGCCCGGTTCTCCCTTAGTTGTAAAATATGCCCCTCAACTAGAACTGCTTTCCAAAGCTAGGTTAACCATCACTCACGGAGGACTCAACACGGTACTAGATTCGCTGAGTCACGGGGTTCCTATGGTTGCCATCCCAATCACATACGAACAGCCAGGAACGGCAGCGCGAATTAAGTGGACAGGGACTGGGGAAGCGCTTCCTTTGGCTAGCCTGAACGCGACTGAACTGCAAGCAGCTATTCAACGGGTGCTAACGGAGGATTCTTACTTAAATAATGCCTTAAAGTTGAAGGAATCTATCCGTCAATCAGGGGGCGTAAAAAGAGCTGCTGATATTGTTGAGCAGGTGGTCAAGTCCGGGCATCCAGTCCTGTCGGGGTTAACTCCAGTTGTATCTAGAGGGGTTGCCTATTCTACCTAATGATTTTGGTAGGGAGGAGGTTCTCAACTTTAGTTAATCCTAGTGATGCCAGTTAACTCATGGCTTGGGAATTATTAGCTTCCTGCCAAGCTGTCCATGCGGAATATACGTCTTCCTCCACAAGTCCTTTCTTACTAAAATCTGGGGTATGATCGACTAACACTTTGAGTGTTGAAGTGTAAGTGTTCCCAATTATTTCATGCCCGTAGCCGATAACTTTGCCGATGTGTCCTGTTTTTTTGCTGAGGACATAATCACCTATATTAAGCATAATTACCAAGCCTCTTTGTTTTCTTAAAAGATTTCTGTTTGTCTAATTAATTTTATAAAAGCTCTACTTATTATTTACTCTTTCTAGGAGCTAATTAAAGCTGATTTTCAGGACTATCTGCGGTAGGATGTAGTGTTAAGGATAATGGTGATAATTTATACAAAAGGTATTATAAAATAGTAAAAAATGTGGAGATAGATTAAATATTGAAAGAATAACTATTGCTGATCGAGGTAAATGTTAACGAAATGAGGCATACTATGATGTTAATAAAAGTCAAGTTTTTATATAGATATCATAGTTAGTGGGAAATTATATTTTTCTGGTTCAGTTAGGAATAGCCAGCCACAAAAAAATTACTTTTCCAAATTTTTCGTTGAGAAAATACGAAAAAAAGTCAATGTAACGCTAGTTCGTAATAAATTATGATGGACTTCCAGCAGATATTTGGTAAAACACCTGAAATGCAAGCCAGCGCACCAGGACGGGTGAATTTGCTAGGCGAACACACCGACTACAATGATGGATTCGTGTTACCAACAGCGATTCCACAACGGACAACGGTAAATTTGGGTTTCAGCAAGGATGGACAGCACCACTTTTACTCGCAAGAACTCGACGAACGGGTAAGCATTTCAGACAACGAACACACGCCGCCAGGATTTGCCAGCTATATATTAGGGTGTATCAGGCTTTTGCAGCAGGAAAAACAAGCAATACCGCCGCTGAACCTGCACGTTAGTTCGTCGGTACCGATGGGTTCGGGTTTGTCTAGCAGTGCTGCTTTGGAAGTTGCAACGCTTAGGGGAGTGCGATCGCTCCTCAATCTCGATCTCGATGATGTCCGCATCGCCGAAATAGCACAACAGGCGGAGATTCAATATGCTGGCGTCAACTGCGGCATTATGGATCAGATGGCGTCGAGCTTGGCTGACACAGATTCTATGCTGTTTTTAGACACGCGATCGCTAGAACGCCAAGTTATCCCTTTCCCTGCTGGTGCAGAAGTTTTGGTGATCGATAGTGGCGTACCGCGCACGTTGGCGACTAGCGGATACAACCAGCGTCGCGCTGAGTGCGAAGAAGCAGCGCGATCGCTGGGAGTTAAAGCGCTCAGAGATATCAGCGATCCGCAAGCAGTGGAAAATTTACCCGAACCCCAGCAGCGTCGCGCTCGTCATGTCGTCACCGAGGATAACCGAGTGCTGGAGGTTCTGCAAGGAGTGTCAGCACAGCGGTTTGGGGAATTGATGAACGCTTCTCACGCCAGCTTGCGCGACGATTACGAAGTTTCCGTTCCAGCGCTGGATACCCTCGTGGCGATCTTACAAGAAACTCCGGGAGTTTTTGGTGCGAGGCTGACTGGTGCTGGTTTTGGGGGCGCGTGCGTAGCTTTGGTTGAGGCGGGAAAAGCGGGCGCGATCGCGCAAAACGTACTTGAACGTTACAACAATGCAGGTAACACCGGACGCATTCTAGTTCCAGAAATTTAATTGTAGTCTTTTAAAACCTTCCCCAACCTTCGCCATTTACGGCGAGGGTTGGGGAGGGCTGGCATTAGTTTTAGCAATTAGCCAACTTCTATGCTATCGCCTGAGATTGAAGGCCATCGGACAGTCAGAATAATAGAATCTTCAAGAGCAGACCAAGAATGAGCTACACCAGGCACCCAAAGAACATAGTCACCCTCACTAGATAATAATACTTCATCCTCAGGAAATTGCAGGCGAAATCGCCCTTTAATCAGAATAGAAAGTGTGGTTGCTTCCTCGTTCGTTGCCCACTGATTTCTACTATCTCCTGCTTGGTGGACAGCCCATTTTACCTCTAAATCCGTGGTCGAACGCGGGTCATCTGTCGGAGTTACAAAGTGACCTAGAATCCAACCCCAACGTTTTTTACCTTCAGTCTGAGCGTTTCCAAAAATAACTTTAGGCTGCATTAGGTAATATCAAGTAGCGTTCAAATATGTCATGCTGTCTTCAGCATCGCATATATAGCAATCCTATTTAAGTTGTGAACGAGTATTCCCCTGGTGTAGGGACAAGGCAATGCCTTGTCCCTACACCAGGGGTTGACGAATCATTTAGGATTGCTATAGCCATCCTAATTTATTTAGATTCTCCCTTTTCTCCTCTTCTGCGCTCTCTCTTTCCCCTGCGGTTCGTAAAAAAAAGGGAAATTTCACACCTAAAATAGGATTGCTATAGTTCCTATGAATGCAACTTGGTACAATCAAACAATTTTGACATTGCTTGCCTTAGCTTTCTTCGGCTTACAACGAGACAAACAAGCCTCAAGATAAGGACAGTCTTCACACTTGATTGCTTGCCCTGGATTAGCACACCCACAGGGAAGATGTAACAAACACTCTTGAGGTTTTTTCAGTGCAAAACTGAAAGTTGTTTCTCGCAAACAAATAATGAAATCTCTTGCAATCATAATAATTTTGTTTTCCCCTATGTGATATTTAAGACAGATTTTGCTGTTGATTTCATACCAGAACCTACATCAGCTAGAGCCTGAGCAATCCGACCCTGAGTATGCAGAAAAACCCGCGCACAATTGCGTCCCGGCATCCCGCAAGCCACCTGATTTTTCAACTCCTCAGTCCATCCTGTACCGTTTAAACCAGTAGCTGCTGCACCTTTAATTTGATAAGGGGCAAAAAACTCAATCCACGTATGTTTACTAGGCAGTGCAAGGGATGTTTCTAACATTGAAGGTACAGCTTGAAACATCGCAGCATCTTTTGGAATCTTACCCACACTGGGGTCAGCTTGAGCTTCCTCCACATAGCCAACTGAATCCGCAATTAACACCGAGGGAATCAAATACTTCTTTTATTTTCGATATCCTGGGAAATTTCAGCTTCATCCTAAAAGCTTGTCTTACTTCTACTTAAGGAATAGTTTTATGTTAAATAAGATTGTATTTTAATATACAAAATACTTACAGCGTAGGGTGCGTTACGCTTAGCTAACGCACCCTACCAAACTAGACGCCAGGCGATACACCAACATCCTTTAATTTTGCAGGCTTAAAGAACCCATAATAAGCTGCTGCTGCCGCCGTGAGAGCATTAAGCCAAACATTGTTTCCTAAGATTGGCATTAAGCCGAAAGTTGTGTTCGTGAAGGGCAACAAACCCATAATTGCTATCAAGGTATATACAATGGCAAAACCTTGATTGAATACCAGCGCACCACTAGGGCTAGTAGCCGCAGCAATTCCCAGAATACCCACTACAATATGTACGGCATTATGCAAATAATTGGTGGGAAATAGTCCCAACACATTGCCGTATCCGTCACTAAACTTGAGATTAGGTACATAAAGCGGCGCATCGGATGCAACTTCAGGCATAGCAGTAAAGCCTGGTATAAATCCAACAATGCCTACAAACAAAAAGAAGATGCCAATGGCTAGGGCAAAAGCACGCTCTTTGTCGCTAATCCGGTTGATTAGATCACCATAACGCTGTTGCATATTGATACCTCATTTCTAACAAAAATTACTCAAAATTGGTCAGGGAGGAATTTCGGTTTAACTTACTATCGGTCATGATGGTAGGAAGTAATCCGGGGAACTTCCTGCCGGATACCATACTTTTTATTAAACTGATTTAATATCGCTTTAAATCTACCCAAAGGCATTATTGAATTGGGTTGAGCAGTTTATTGCTCTACATAATAAGGAATAGTTCTGCGTTTAGTTTACTTTGTTACTATAAATACAAAAAATCACACTCATCAAAGCTTAGAATCTAGCAGAGCTTACACACGCTTACTATGCCGAATAGGATAATATTCGGGGTAACTGTAGACGTATACATAAATACCTCATTAACTGTTTAGTGCATTTTCCATTACATATAGCAATCCTATTTGATTTGTAAACTGTATGCGTGGCTTACGAAAAATATATATAGCGTTTCTCAGTTGGGTGGAATATATTGTGGTTCTAAGGTTGGTAGGGGCATGGCATTGCCATGCCCTACATATGTATCGCACCCAATCCTTGAATTGCTATAGTTCACGTCTCAGATAGGATTGCTATACTTACCACTACCAATAAAAGGTCTAGTATGATCAACGAGAATCGATAGTCAAAACTACTCGCCCTAGACCTTAAATTGCTCGGTAATCCGTTTCATTGCCTCTTCCACATTTTCCCGACTATTAAACGCCGAGATGCGGAAGTAGCCTTCGCCTGCTGCACCAAAACCAGAACCGGGGGTTCCCACAACATTCGCTGTGTGCAGCAACTTATCGAAGAAATCCCAACTAGACAAATCATTGGGCGTTTTCACCCAGACGTAAGGTGCATTCACGCCCCCATATACTTGCAATCCGGCTGCTGTCAGCTTCTCGCGAATAATTTTGGCGTTTTCCATATAGAAGTTGACAAGCGCCTTAGTTTGTGCGATACCTTCTGGGGAATAAACCGCCTCGGCTCCGCGTTGCACGATATAAGACACGCCATTAAATTTGGTGGACTGGCGGCGATTCCACAGCTTCCAGAGTTCCACATCAGAACCATCGGTGGCTTTTGCTGTGAGCGTTTTTGGTACTACTGTTAACGCACAACGGGTGCCAGTAAAACCTGCATTCTTGGAGAAGGAGCGAAACTCGATCGCGCAATCCCTTGCTCCTTCAATTTCGTAGATGGAGTGGGGAAGGTTGGGATCGGTGATAAATGCTTCGTAGGCTGCATCGAAGAAAATGATGGAGCCATTGGCTTTGGCGTAGTCTACCCATGCTTTCAGGTGTTCTTTGGTAGCGATCGCTCCCGTAGGATTATTGGGGAAGCACAGATAAATCAAATCAACTTTCTCGCGAGGTATCTCTGCGGTAAAGTTGTTCTCTGCGGTGATCGGCAGATACACTAAACCTTTAAATTCGCCCTTCTCGTTAGCGTCTCCCGTATGTCCTGCCATCACGTTAGTGTCTACATACACCGGATAAACAGGATCGGTAACAGCGATCGCATTATCATCTCCAAAGATGTCGAGAATGTTGCCTGTATCGCACTTGGAACCGTCGGAGATGAAGATTTCCGACGCATCAACCTCGCATCCCCGCGATTGGAAGTCATTAATAGCAATTTTCTCGCGTAACCAGGCGTAGCCTTGCTCTGGGCCATAACCTTTAAAACTAGCGCGATCGCCCATTTCTTCCACAGCTTTGATCATAGCCGCGCGGCAGGCTTCCGGCAGTGGTTCCGTGACATCGCCAATACCTAGCCGAATAATGTTGGCATCAGGATTGGCTTGTGCGAAAGCATTCACCCGTCGAGCAATTTCGGGAAACAGATAGCCTGCTTTCAGCTTCAGGTAGTTGGTGTTAATTGTTGCCATACTAGATTGTTCTAAACACGCTCCGCGACAGAACCAGTAAAATATTATATTGACATCCTTGGGTCGCTATAACATCCTTGGCGTTTAGCGGGGGTTCCATTCACAGATTCTAGGCTAGGCATTTCTGCCTCCTGTTTGTTTGAAGTTAGCCGCAGCAGAAGTTTGGATGATAGAAACAGTCATTCATCCTGAGTAACAAAAGCGAGTTAATTTTTCTTTTCAAAATCCGCCGCTGGCTGAGTTGATTCTTCATGCCAGTAGGCAGGGGGTAAAGCGATCGCTTTCGGTCGAGCAATTGGGTTAGACTTTAACTGCTTCTGGGCCTTAATATTTGTCAAAGGGCTAGAGGAGAACGATGAAGAAACGTCTTTATTCATTTTTCCTGCGGCAACTTGCGTGTTAATCGCCGCTCTTGCGGGTTCCAAAACCTCAGCTATCTGAACCTGCTGCTCTAGCTGCTGCGTTGAAGACACCAAACCGCTGAGTCCATTGACCAAATTTCGTAAATTGTTACGGAAAGCTTGATCTCCTGTGAGATCGTCCAAATCGGATGTGATTTTCTGGGCGTTTTCAAAAGTTGTCCGCGCCGAATCCAATGTTTGTTGTAATACCACCAAATTTGTTGGACTATTAAGAGCGGTGGTAAGGTCGCGCAAGTTAGCTGATGCCTGCGCCGCATTAACAGATGCCTGCGCTGCGTTAGCCGAAAGAACTTCTAAATTACGCCGCAGTTCCGTATTGCCAAACTGGTTGACTTGTCCCGTCAGGCTGTTGACTGTAGTGCGTAGTTGTAGGCTGCTCGTGGAAAAGTTATCTAAAGTGCTGAGCAGAGTCGAGCGATTTTCTACCACTAAGCTGTTGACATTGCCAAGCAGTTGGTTTAACTGAGTGGCGGTTAGGCTGTATTGATTGGCAGTTCTAGTAATCTGATTTGCTGCCAAACCGAATTGATTGGCTGTACCGCCAATTTGACTAAGTTGGGCGCTGGATTGGTTAGCGGCACGGGTTACAGCATTGGCAGCGCCTGAGAAGGTTTTTATCTCTTGTTGTACTGTCGCGCTCAAACCGGAGAAATCGCGAGTTAGTTGCGCCACTCCAACTGCGGCATCGCTGGTATTTTTAGTGGCTGCTTTCAGGTTAGCTAATAAAGTTGGGTCGTTGTAGAGATTGGCAATGCGGGTAGTGCTGCGAAGCAGTTCATCGAAACTAATACCAATTTGACCTCTTACACGCTCGTTGTTACAAACAATCAGACCCGTTGGGCATTGGGGGTCAAGCGGCAGAGCAACTTTAACTTCAGGGGGGAGCTGCTTGAGGGGATTAATGTCGATGGAAGTTTCGCTCAACAGACCGGATTGATTGGCTTCAACTACGACTTCATTTGGCATTACCAAGTCTGCTGGTGAAATTTCCATTGTCACATCCACGCCATTAGAGCGAGGATTAATGGCGGTAATTTGACCGACGTTAACGCCGCGATAGCGGACGGAAGCGCCTTGTTGCATTCCCCCAACGTTGGCAAATTCTGCGATTATCGTGTAGCTTTTTTTACCATACCTGATGTCACGTATCCAAAAGATTAGTCCACCAAACAAGAAAAGGGACACTAGGATTAACAAACCGACG
This sequence comes from Trichocoleus sp. FACHB-6, assembly GCF_014695815.1. Taxonomy (NCBI): domain Bacteria; kingdom Bacillati; phylum Cyanobacteriota; class Cyanophyceae; order Leptolyngbyales; family Trichocoleusaceae; genus Trichocoleus; species Trichocoleus sp. FACHB-6. Next base: position 36,451 of record NZ_JACJOY010000128.1, on the reverse strand, counting down.
GAGCCTTCTCGAACTGTTCGCGATCGCATCTGTCTTCCTCATAAAATTAAAAATGCAAAACTAAAGATTAAAAAACCAGATTTTTAATTTTTAATTTTTAATTTTTAATTGATTTTAGCCGACAACATGAATGGGTCCGGTTACACTGGCGCTAAAAAATTGTCGCACCAGAGGATCATCTGTAGTGTCAATCTCACTAGTTGCACCTGACCACTGTATCTGTCCTTGATAAAGAAACACAATTCGGTCAGAGGTGCGGCGAATGGTACTATCTTGGTGCGTCACCATCACGTAACTGCCGCAACCGCCTTGCTGACGTTGCAACTGCCGGACTAAATCTTCTATCACCGTGGAGGCGATGGGGTCAAGTCCAGCGGTAGGCTCATCATACAGTAAAACTTCTGGCGTGTCCTGGGAGCTGTCTGGATTGGACATTATAGCACGAGCGAAACTGACTCGCTTCCGCATCCCGCCGGAAAGTTGGGAGGGGTAGCGATCGCTCATTCCCCCCAACCCGACCATCTCCAACTTTTCCTCTACCAGTTCTCGTATCCGCCGATACCCTAGTTTAGAATGCTCAAACAGCAGAAAGCCGACATTTTCTTCCACTGTCAAGGAGTCAAACAAAGCCGCCTGCTGGAACACCATGCCAATGTTTATCGGATCTTCAGCATCTTCAATTAAACCCTGACGACGCTTTCCCTGGACATAAATCTCGCCAGCATCGGGAGCCAGCAGTCCGGCAATAATTCGTAAAATCGTCGATTTCCCAGTTCCAGAGGGGCCAATAATTGCCAGCGCATCACCCTGATAAATCGTCAGATTAACCTGATCTAGGATGACACTGCTGCCAAAAGATTTAGAAATTCCCTTTAGTTCAATTAGCGGTTCAGACATACAGGATTGGGGGCTAGGGACTGAGGACTGGGGACTGGGGAGTAGGGACTACTGGCTAGGGACTAGATAAGACTTTTTCCCAATTCCCAATTTCCTAATTCCCAATTCCCAACCCCCAATCCCCAATCCCATTACCTTACGCCCTGACGGACTCCGTTCGATGTAGCCGTGCCAGTTTCTTCTGAGGACATCTCCAGTCCGAAGACACGCCCGAAGACCTTTTCTACCTTGTAGCCGGAATCAATCGACTCTAAGGGGTCTTTGCGGAGACGGTGGCGTAGACAAAGGGCAATGACGCGGCGGATGTCGTCTACAGTGGCTTCGGTGCGTCCTTCCAAGGCTGCGATCGCTTTGGCGGCCCTGTTGGTCACGATGTCACCCCGCAGACCATCCACATCCAATTCTGAGCAAACAGAGGAAATGTTTACCCGCAGTTCGTACTCCATCTTGACCGAGGGTAGTAACTCTTGGGCGCTGACTAGCTTTTGTTGCAACTCTTGTTGCTTGTCCTGATACTTTTCGAGAAACTGCTGCGGATTTTGGTCAAACTCGGCTCGTTGCTCTACAATTTCCACTCGCAACGCTGGTTCTTTCACCGTGCGGATTTCAGCGTGCATTCCGAAACGGTCGAGCAATTGGGGGCGCAGTTCGCCTTCTTCCGGGTTGCCGGAACCCACCAACACAAACCGGGCAGGGTGGCGAATCGAAATGCCTTCCCGTTCTACGGTGTTCCAGCCACTAGCTGCTGAGTCTAATAGCACATCTACCAGGTGGTCGTCAAGTAAGTTGACTTCATCCACGTAGAGAATACCCCGGTTAGCTTTAGCGAGGAGTCCGGGTTCAAAGGCTCTGACTCCTTGGGATAAAGCTTTTTCGATGTCGATGGTGCCGCAAACGCGGTCTTCTGTGGCACCAAGGGGCAGGTCAACCATCTGGACTTTTTTCTTGGCGACGGGTATTTCCTGTTGCTGTGCAACCAGGTCGCGCACGGTGTCGCTCATCACGTCGGGGTCGTTGGGATCGCTATTGAAGGGGTCATCAGCAACGACTTCGATTTCGGGCAATAGGTCAGCCAACGCCCGGATGGTGGTGGATTTGCCAGTGCCGCGATCGCCCATAATCATCACACCGCCGATTTTGGGGTCAATTACATTCAGCAGCAAAGCCAGTTTCATCTCTTCCTGACCGACGATCGCAGTGAAAGGAAAAACCGCACGGCTTGCTCTTTTTTCAGGCGCTGAGGCAGTCGGACTCACAGAATTTTTACTCCGGGCTTGTTATTGACAGACTTTCATTGTGCCACTTTTATCCCTTAAAAATTCTAATTCACAACTTAAAAATGTAATCATTTTTAAGTATGGGGTGCTAATCCCCTAGCTCCCTCTTCTACCCAGCCCCCAATTCCCAATCCCTTTTTAACTAGGGCTTACGCACGTCAACACGCTGTAGGGGCATGGCATTGCCATGCCCCTACGACAGAATCAGGCATTCACTAATTAACTGCGTAAGTCCTGTTAACTATGGAGTGGTCATCCCCCAGCTCCCTCTACTACCCAGCCCCCAATTCCCAATCCCCAATCCCCAATCCCCCTCATCTCGGCACCCCTGAAGAGGTACTTCTAATTTCTGGCTCCGCACTTGTGAGTCCCAAATCTTGTCTGGGCATGACCGACTGTTGTAAAGTGCCAGAATCTTTTAGGCGTTTCAAATCGTTTAGCACCTCTAAAGTTGTCTGGTAGCGGTCGAGGAAGTGGTAACGCACCATTTTATCGATGATGTTGGCAAATTCCTCCTGAACTGAGGCGAAATCGCGCCAGATGACGTTGCAGGTTTCGTCACTAGAAAGCTTTTGGGGAGATATGCCTGTCAGCGCCTCAATGCCAATTATGCCAACGGCGTAGATATCGCTACTGAAGTTTGGCTTACCTTTGTATTGCTCAGGCGGCGTGTAACCTTTCGTACCAATGGCAACGGTGAGATTTTCCTGTTCGTTAGGGTTTTGGGGTTGCATTTGTTTAACCGCCCCAAAGTCAATCAAAAACAGTTTATTGTCTTTTTCGCGGCGGATAATGTTACTGGGTTTGATATCCCGGTGGATTACGTAGTTTTCATGGATAAAAGCCAAAGTTTCTAGAATCCCGTACAGGATTTCAGCTACTTGTGCTTCTGGTAGGCGCTTGTCTACTGGTAATTCGTCGCTCAGCGGATGACCTTTGACAAATTCTTCAACTAAGTAAAATTCTTGGTTTTCTTCAAAATAAGCTAATAATTGGGGAATCTGAGGATGATGACCTAACTGTTCTAGAATTTCCGCTTCTGTGTGAAACAGTCGTCTTGCCAGTTGCAAAAATTTTTCATCACGATGAGCAGGCATCAAGTGCTTAATCACGCACAGGGGATTACCAGGTCGCTTGATATCTTCTGCTAGATAGGTGTGACCAAAACCGCCGGAAGCTAAACCCCGAACGGTTTTGTAGCGTCCTGCTAGTAGGGAACCACCCCGGCGATCGCCTATTTGTCCGGCTAAGGACAATGGTAAGAGAGGCCGCTTTGATTGCTCGTTGTGCAGATCGGCGGCTTTGGTAGTCGCGTCTGGGTTGTCTTCCCAGACCGCAGTTGAACTATCATCTGTGGCCGAAGATTGTTCAGGAGCGATCGCTGTTGAATCATCATCCTTTCGCGCCCAAGATTGTTCAGGAGCGATCGCACCTGTCGCTAAAGTCTCCTGCCGTTTTTCTTTCAGCAGTGCTTGCATCTCCAGCAAATTATTCTGCTGTTCCCGAACCAAAAGCGCAATTTTTTTATGCTCTTTCTCGGCTTGGTGAGTATTGTAAGCCATCACCCCAGCACCAGTCATCACCAAAGCCAAGGCTGGCGGCACCACTGGCACCCATCCCGCCTGAGTAAACAGAAGCCAGCACGTTCCAGACAAAACCGCTAAGCACGCGCCTTCTGCTAGTGCCAGATGCCCTGGATGCCGCAGCCGAAATGCCACCAGTCCGCCGACTACAGACCAACCTACTACCCAAAGTGCTTCTCCCCACTCAGCCCAGAACCAAAATTGAGGACGCCCATCTAGACTAGCGCTGAGAATCTGACTTACCAGCTGGGCATGAATCACAACTCCGGGCATTTTGCGGTTTCCCGTCACTCCAGCGCTGTAAGGAGTATAAAAAGCATCATCAACACTGGCGGCGGTGACACCGATGAGAACGATGCGGTCTTTTACCAAGTTTTCGTCAACCTGACCGTTGAGAACTTGGGACATTGTGACTTGCTTTGCTGGATATTTGGGGGCGCGGTAATTTAGCAGGATTTGATAACCGCGTGTATCTTCCCGTATATACCCTCCATCATTGGCTTGTAGCGGTTTGAATACGGCATTTTTTATTTTGAGATAACCTTCCTCACTGTCTGTTGGTTCAATTCCTTCTTTTTCCAAGTAACGTTGTACCAGCTGGAACCCAAAGGAGTTAGGGTTAGGACAAGGCTTGTGAGCGGATGGAGAGACAAATAACAAACCCCGGCGGATAATGCCATCAGAATCAGTTTTCCCTATATCGGCAAAGCCAGCGCGGTCATTGGCAATCTTGGGCGGTGGTGGTGTGCCGGGGGTTTCCGCGTCTTTGACTGCACACACCGGAACGATGCGGCGATCGCTACTCATTAGCTTGGAGAATGCCGCATGACCCGGTTCTACGGGCAAATCGCGATAAATATCTAGCCCGATAGCACGCGGATTTTTTGAAAGCAATTTTGTCAACAACCGCTGCATTACGCCATCAGTTATTGGGTAATTTTTGTAAGTTTGGATGTCCGCTTCCGTGACAGCCACTACCAACAGGCGAGGGTCTGGTTTTTCCTCTGGTAGCAGCCGCACCATTTGGTCATAAGCACCCAGTTCTAAGGTTTCCAGCAGGCCCTGCTGCCGCAACCCCACCACAAAGATACTGACTGCCACACTCACTAGAACTGTTGGTAGCCTCCATACTGAGGCACCTGTGCGTACCAGACGCGATCGCATTCCACTGAAATTCGGCTTTGAGAGCTGAGCCATTACATAAATGTCAGGTTATAAGATTAGAAGCCAAGGAAGATTGCCAGTCTAAAACGTTCCCTACCCTTAAAGAACCGCTACGGTGTAAGAACTTGCTAATTTTTCTCACCGCTACAGCTGTTGGGTAAGAGCTTGCCTACAGCCACTTCCAGCCTTCAACAGCTTCTTTGAACCAATGCCCCTGACCATGCTTGCATTTTAGTACCCGCCGTTGGCAGAATTAATCTACCATTTAGCTTGATTTTAATTTTTTTTTGAAATATTTGCCGATTTATCACTCGGTTTTGGATGTCTCAGAGCGAATCTTATGTACGTTTTCCTCCCAATTCATCCCATCAAAAGGAACGATGTGAAAGCGAGACAAGACATCACCATCCAAACAGCGCACGTTGACATCAATCGAATCGGGATGGGAGCGGGGGCGATAAAATGGGTGAATCCCACAAATACGACAGAAAGTGTGCTTGGCAATACCAGTGTTGAAGGTATAGGTTGTCAAAACCTCTGCACCAGACAGTAAGGTAAAATGCTCCGGTGGCACAATCAAATGTAAAAAACCCTTCTTTCTACAGATGGAGCAGTTGCAATCATCTGCGTTATGCTCGTCCACTATGACGCGAAAGCGCACTGCGCCACAGTGACAGCCGCCTTCATAAGTAACCAGTTCTTCTGATGCGCTCATTTCGCAGAATCTTGGGCTAAATGGCGGTGGTTTGGATGCCGATGGTAGACCCCAAGACATGATAACCGCCTAGTGTGGCAAGCATAGCACTGATGAGTATCTAGGTGGGCAAAAGCCCAGGTAAAAAAATTTGAAATAGATACCTAAAATATTCTGGTGCATGAATGTATTAGAAGTATTCATAAAAGATATGATGTGTTAACAAATTGCTCAATACCCCCTATACTCAGTTGCGGTGTTCAACGCGAGTAAAGTCGGGTTAAAGTGAGGTTGGTCAGAGTGCGTCAGTTCTGTGTGTGGTTAAGTTGCAGTTAAGAAGCAAGAACGATGAGTGATAAAAGTATGGCATTTCTGGCCGGGGCTGCCTTCGCTGGAATTGCGGCTATCGTCTTGCTGAAGACAGGAGGTAGTGCAGGCCAAACTAACCTATCCGCTTATACTGCGGTGCCACCGCCGCCGCTTGGTCAGCCTTCGATGACGGGGCAGCTGCCGCCTCCTCCTCCTGCTGCTAGCGCGATCGCACCGCAGGATCAGACTCAATCTTCTTCCTATTGTCTACGACAGCAGAACGACACAGAGCGGCTCAGAGATCAGCTGGAACAGCAGCGGAATGAAACTGAGCAGATGAAACTTCAACTGCGGAATCAGCAGACGCTTATCGAGGCTCTGACAACGCAGGCAAAAACAAATGTGCTGGGGGGACAGGTGAACTCAGCGACTTTGGCAACCGCTGGGCAGCCGAATAATCAAATTCTTTCCGGTGTACTCTGGGCATTCGGAGGCATCGTTTTAACTTTGTTTGGTGGCATTGTCGTTGCCGGAATTTTTGTTGTGTTCTCGCAACAGCAGCGTCATTCCCGGACAGTGCAAGTGATTCATCCGATTCCTACTCATCCGCCAAGTGTCACTCAAAGAAGGCGTTCTGAGTTTCTGCCGCCTCGGTTGGAAAGCAGACGAGATGACCCAATAGATTATGACAGGTATTAGTCAAGGGTTAATGACAATTAGCAATTAGCAATTAGCACCGAATTCCACTTCTCCCAGCGAGGTTTGCGACTACCGCAGCTAACTCGGCTGGTTCCACAGGCTTAGGTAAATGTATCTGAAAACCGGACATAAGCGATCGCGTCCGATCCTCAGCCCTAGCGTATGCTGTTAGTGCAGCAGCTGGAATCAGTCCCCCTTGCTCTGGCGATAGCGCTCGTACCTTGCTGATCAATGTATAGCCGTCTTCTTCAGGCATCCCGATATCGCTCACTAAAACATCTGGCTTTGACTGTTTAATCAGCTCCATTGCCTCGCTCACCGATGCAGCTGCTTTTACTTGGGCTTTGCACTCTTCGAGTACCGTAGTCAGAAACAGGCGAGTATCAGCATTGTCATCGACCACAAGTACCTTTACCCCATCCAGCGACGGCGGATCGAACGATACTCCACTTTCAACAGATGCTGGCTGTACCCGCTCCGCATTGCTTGTCTCCATACGGACAGGCATAACGGGAAGTTTGACAATAAATGTCGCTCCCTTTCCCGCGCCTTCGCTGTGGGCGCGAACTGTTCCACCGTGCAGTTCTACCAAGTTGCGGACAATGGCTAAACCTAGTCCGAGTCCGCTGTATTGCCTAGTGATAGAGCTATCAGCTTGACGGAACCGCTCAAAGACATAAGGCACAAAGTCGGGGTTGATGCCTTCTCCGCTATCGCTGATTGTAATCTCCACATGAGAGTTAATCCGTTCCAGGCTAACCTGAACAGTCCCTTCCTTGGGCGTAAACTTAATCGCATTAGATACCAGGTTCCAGATTACCTGCTGCAAACGGTCTGAGTCGCCTGCAACTGGCCCGGCTGCCGGGTCGAGTATGCTTTGCAGCCGGATTGCCTTAGCCTCAGCCGCTGGGCGGACGGTATCAAGAGCCGCCTCAATGACAGTAGACAGTTCCACTGGGCGGACACTCAAGCGGAGTTTGCCTTGAATAATGCGGGAGACATCCAGCAAATCCTCAACCAGTTGTGCTTGCGCTCTGGCAGACCGTTCAATTGTCTCCATAGCTCTAGCAGTAGTTGCTTCGTCAAACTTTCGAGTATTGAGTAGTCGCAGCCACCCTAGCATCGCATTTAGTGGCGATCGCAATTCGTGGGAAAGTGTCGCCAAAAATTCGTCCTTCATCCGGTTGGCTGCTTCGGCGGCGGCGCGTGCTTCCTGTTCCGAGGCGAGTAGCTGGGCGCGTTCGTCCTCAGCTTGCTTGCGTTCGGTGAAGTCGCGCATGATTTTGACAAAGCCTCGCAATCCAGTTTCATCTTTTAAGGGGGTTACGAAGCCACTTGCCCAGAAACGGCTGCCGTCTTGGCGAATGTGCCAGCGCTCATCCTCAGCCCGACCTTCCGTTGCTGCTGAGTGGAGTTCCTTTCTGTCCTCGCCGCGCTCCAGGTCTTCTAGTGTAAAGATAATTGAAGAATGTTGTCCCAGGATCTCTGCTTCCTGATAGCCTAAAATGCTTTCTGCCCCAGCGCTCCAACGGACAACACGCCCCTCTGTGTCGAGAAAGAAAATTGCGTAATCCTTCACATTGTCTAACAACAGGCGGAACCGCTCTTCGCTTTCCTGCTGTGCTTCTTCGGCAAACTTGCGATCGCTAATGTCAGCTACTATGTAAACGGCACCTGTGAAAGCTTTGCTCTGGTCAAATATCGGCTCTGCGGTGATGGCAAACCAGCGCGTACCGTTCTTTAGCTCTCTGCTTTCGCGACGCTGAGTTTCCTGAATGCTAGAAAAGGGACACACCTCGATAGAACTCAGTATTTTTTGTAGGAGTTCCTGGTGAAAGCTACCCTCAATGTCGCTGAAGGGTTTCTCTAAAAGCTGACACATGGCGCTGTTACATCTCAGGACTTTTCCTTCGGCATCGAGTAAACAAACACTGTCGCTCATTGCATCAAAGGTAGTCTGCCACTCCTTCGCTAAACCCAGCGCCGATTCCTCAGCTTCTCGGATGCGGAGCAGCGCTTTGACAGTGGCAATCAATTCTATTGGCTCTACAGGTTGGGCTAGGTAGGCATCTGCACCACCTTCTAATCCCTGTGCTTTGTCTTTGCTATTGACAAAACTAGCGGATAAATGTAATACGGGAATAAAGGACGTAACAGGGTTTTCCTTAATCCGGCGGCACACCTCAAACCCATCGATATCTGGAAGCTTCACGTCAAGGATAATTAAGTCGGGTTGTTGTTCAACCATTCGCAGACCAGCTTCGCCTGTTGCTGCTTCCTTCACCAGAAATCCGGCTTGTTTTAGCATCCGGCTGACGACATAGCGGTTAGTTTCGTTGTCGTCTACGTGCAGAATAGTTATAACGCTATCATCCATGATTTTTTTCTCCAGGTTCCAGCACTAGCCCAGCTTTAAGCAGTGCTTCCCGACTTCGGGCGATCGCATCTTTCCGCGATGGATCTTTAGAGAGAATCGCTACCGTCCTGCGGGCAAGATCCCTTTTTTCCTCTTCTTCTAGGACTTTTGATGTATTAATAATTACCGGTATATTGCTAGTAGCGCGATCGCTTTTTAGAAGTTCTATCACCTCAAATCCGTTCATATGTGGCATTGCCAGATCCAGAAAAATGCAATCCGGATTTTCTTCTCCCGCTAAGCGGATACCTTCGCGTCCATTTTCGGCTTCAAGGATTGTAAAATTAGTATAAGCTAATAATTGCTTTAGTAAATATCGGGATACTTGGTCATCGTCAATTATCAAAATTTTCTGTTGTCTCTTTGTATTAATAAGTTTATTAAAGTTATCCAATAGTAATAATCGCTCTACTGGTTTGACAAAAAACGCATCTGCTCCCAATTCTAGCGCTTTTTTATCGTTATTGATAACGGTAATGACGAGCAGGGGGATATCCCGCGTTGCTTCATTTTGTTTCATTTCTGAAATCAAATTCCAGGTATTTTGCTCTTTTAGTAATATGTCAGATATTACCGCGACAGGTTTAAACATCTCAAGAGCAAGTTGGGCTTCTTGGAGCGATCGCGCCTGAATAAGCTGATAATTTGAACCCTGGAAATACTTCTCGTAAGTAAAGAATGTCTCGTCGTTGTCCTCTATTACGAGTACAGGCAAACGAGACTGATCTAACTGCCAGTTTACATCTGGCACCACTGCCCCAAACTCGGAATTATTGTAGCTAATCGGTATGGTAGCAAAGAACGTTGAACCCTTCCCTAGCTCACTTGTTAAAGAAACATTTCCGCCTAGCAATTCGGTTAAATGCCGTGATAGAGAAAGTCCAAGTCCTGTGCCTTTAACCCGCTTTTGAAAAGCGGAATCTACCTGGACAAATTCCTCAAAAATTCGCTTTTTATCCTCCGGTGCAATGCCAATTCCGGTATCAACCACCGAAAAAACTACCGTTCTACCAACCAATTTGGCAGCAATGCGAACTTCACCTTTTTCTGTATATTTGATTGCATTAGAAATAAAATTTCTCAGAATTTGAGCAACTTTGCCTTCATCAGTGTAGAGTGTGGGAATACCAACGGGTTCTTCAAAAATCAGAGAAATTGAAGAATTATAGGCGAGAAGAGGACGCAGCATACCTCTTAAAGCGCCGAAAAGCTCGCTTACCTCAAACTCATTCGGATGAATAACAATTTTTCCCGCCTCAATCTTTGCCAGATCCAAAAGGTCGTTAACTAACTCCAAAAGGCCTTCACCTGATTGGCGGATAAACTTTACTTGCTTTTCTTGCTCATCTGTCAATTCCCCATCCATCCGATCTAGCAGTAGGCGGGACAGAGACAAAATAGAGTTTAGCGGTGTGCGAAACTCGTGACTCATATTCGAGAGAAAGCGAGTTTTAAGTTCATTAGCGCGCTGTAAAGAATCAGCTTTTTCGTCTAATTCTGCATATAGTGCCACAACACCGCGATTAGTATCCTCTAGCTCACGATTGAGCTGAGCTAGCTCGGCTTGACGTTTTTCTAGTTCTTCTAGAGTGCGAAGCAGTTCTTGGTTTTGCTGCTGAATTTCCGAATAAGGATTTTCAGGCGATCGCATTATCAACTCATTAGCAATCTCAGCCAAACGTTTTGTGGTGACTATAGGACTGCGTTTAGGCAAATTTTTCCCCATCACCACCACTGTTCCTTGCTCAGGGGTTGAGTCAATGCGGAACTGATCCATCAGTCGTTTGCTGCCAATAATGCCTAATCCCATTCCCGTATTCGACGCATATTTTCCCTCTAGAATAGTCTTGAGATTAGGGATACCCCGCCCTTGGTCACGAATGGAAACCATGAATATTTGAGGTGATTCGCCTTCCACCCAAAATTGAATTTTTCCACCCTTTGCATATTGAAAAGCGTTGCGGGCAATTTCAGAAACAGCAGTAGCAATGCGCGCCCGATCTTGAGAGTCAAAACCCAACAACTCCGTAATCTGGCGCACCCGCTGACGTGTCAAAACGACATCTTGTTCAAAGCGTATTTCTATAGTGAGGATAGTTATCTCTTCCTTAGCCATAGGTTATTTATTAATAGATATAGCAATCCTAAATCATTTATAAAACCTTCTGTCTCTCTTCTTTCTCTCTTCGCTCGTCTTTCTTCCTTCTTTCCCTTCCTCCCTTGCTCTAAGCGCTAACGCGCAGGCTCCGCCAACGCCTCTTTACGGTTGAGCAATTCTTACAACCCGTGTAAAGATTGTTATATAGCAATCTTTGCACGGGTTGTGCGCCAGCCCTTCCGATGCCCGACTTCTCTAAGAAGTCGGGCATCTCGCCTTCACGAATCATTTAGGACTGCTATAGTTCTTCCGTAGGACTACCATCTTGCCTACCCTAGAGTTATTAATAATTTTCCCGTGCGACCAGTACCGTGACATCATCGCGGTGTCGGGTAAAATCCCGGTATAGAACTCCAGCAAGCAGGCTGGGATGTTTTGCGACTAAACCAGGATAACGATCTAAACGCCACTGCGTACCTAAACCGTCGGAGTGCATTATCAAAATCCCCCCTTTAGACCACTGATAAACAAACTCCTGAATTTTGCGAACCTCATGCCCGACAGTGCCGTTATGGGAAACCATACTGTAGGAACGGGCTAGTCCTATCTCTTGGTTGGGAGAAAGAACTGAGGCAGAAATGTTGCCCACTCCAGCAAAATGAACTGCTTGTTTTTCAAAGTTTACTTCAGCGATCGCCATTGCTGCTCCCCGTGTACTTCGCAAAGCTGCATGAGCTGCTTCAATAATTTCTTTAGGACTTTGACAGACATTCTCTCGAAATATCCTCACCGCTTCTAACGACGCTTCGGCGGCTAGAGGGCCGTGACCTAAACCATCTGCAACTAATAACAGAGTGCGATCGCCACAGCGATCTATTGCCCAAGCATCACCCGAAACCTCCTCACCTATTTTGGGCAAGCACACTACACCTATATCTATATCTATATTGCTGCGTAGCGGCAATTCTTGGTTAGGACTAGCCCAGAGTTGGCTTAATAAGGCTGTCCCGACACTGGGAACAGAGTGAATATCAAAAACAGTGGAGAGGCGAGCGATCGCGCCTAAGCCATTTCCCGCAGTTCCCGCCGTAGAATAGCCATCGCGCAAACACTCGCTGATATTGCTCATCCCTGGCCCTTTGTCCAGCGCTAGGATTTCGATCCCCACGATGTTGTTTTTTTCCACAGCTTGGAGCAGCAACTGACCGTCGGTAGCGTGACGAACCAGGTTATTTGCCATCTCGGTGACAACAATGCCTACCTTCCCTCGTTCTGTTTCGTTGAAACCGAGACTACTAGCGAGGGATAAAGCCATCCGTCGCGCTTCACCAGCCTGACTAAACTCTAAGATGGGCAAGCCGACTGGATCTCTCATATAGTTACTTCCACTTGGTTATTGTGATGCAGGTGCCTTCGCCGACATGGGAAACAATATTAAATTCGTTCACCAGCCGCTTTGTACCGCTTAAGCCCATACCGAGTCCACCTCCGGTGGTGAAGCCGTCTTTTAGGGCTAGATCGATGTTTGGAATCCCTGGCCCCGAATCTTCAAAAGTCAAACGCAGACCACGACGAATTCCTTCATCTAATGCTTCTAGTTTGACTGTCCCGCCACCGCCATAGTCCAAGGTGTTGCGTGCTAATTCGCTCGCTGCTGTGACGATTTTAGTCTGGTCTATCAGGCTAAAACCCAGTTCTACGGCAAACTGACGCACGGCTTGCCGTACTAGCACAACATCTGCCGAAGTGTTGATGCTCATGGTTTCATGCTTGTGCATCACCATCCAGAAACCCCCTTGGAGTGGAGACGCGATAGCCGCTGTCTCTACGTAGCGATCGCTGCAAAAGAGTCATTCCCTTCTCAACATTTAAGGCTGTGCGAACACCTGTTAAGGAAAGTCCCAACTCTACTAAAGTGATGGCGACTGCTGGCTGCATTCCTACGACAACCGTTTGTGCATCTAGCACCTGCGACATCTTGGCAATGTTTCCCAGTATCCGCCCAATAAAGGAATCAACTATTTCCAATGCTGAGATATCGATCAGGACACCACGAGCATTTGTCTGGGTAATCCGGTTTGTCAGATCGTCCTGCAAGGTCATCGCTAGGCGATCGTGCATATCCACCTGAATAGTGACTAGGAGGAATTCGCCCATCTGAAGAATGGGGATGCGTTCCATTACAACTCCTTGCTTATTAAGTGGGTGTCTGGGAGCGAACGAACGCCACCCCCGTTCGCTTTAAGGCTAGAGCAAAGGCATCGGCTAAGGTAGCTTTGGTAATTACATCAGCCAGATCCACGCCCAGGTAGACGATGGTTTGAGCGATTTGGGGACGAATACCGCTGATGATGCAATCAGCACCCATCAGTCGAGCAGCTGTTACTGTTTTTAGTAGGTGCTGCGCTGTCAGGGTATCTACGGTTGGCACTCCGGTAATATCGATGATGGCAACTTCTGCACCCGTTTCGACAATTTTGTTTAGTAGAGATTCCATGACAATCTGAGTGCGGGCGCTGTCGAGGGTGCCAATAATGGGCAATGCTAAAATCCCTTCCCACAGTTTTACGACTGGCGTTGAGAGTTCCATCAATTCCTCTTGCTGGCGGAGGATTACCTCTTGGCGGGCTTTGTGATAGCTTTCCGTCGTCCAGAGTCCTAGCTTATCTAGGAGGTTAGTGGCACACCAAATCTCATCTATAAGTGTCTCGACATCCTGTGCTAGTTCCTGGCGCAAGCGGCTGAATAAAGGCTGCTTAAAGGAAAGAACAAAGATGGCGGTTTCTGATGGGGTGAAGCCTTTATTCGATCGCGATCGCGAAATCGAAGCCAGCAAATCCCGCACGCCACGCCACTGAGACGTTTGGATGTCGGTTAAGTTACCTGCCTGTACTGCATTTGTAAACAAGTCAAGGAATTCTTTGCACTCTTCGCGCAGTTCTGTCTCCCTGAGCAAGTCTTTACGGATACCAGCAGCTAGTTGCTCGTTTAGCCACTCTGTCAACAGTTGGGCTTCGTAATTTTTGAGAATTGCCGGAATTTTGCTTTTGCCGTTCAAGTTCATTTCAACGCCTCCCGCCGCTGACTGGGTTAAAAAAAGTGCAGTATTTAGGCTTTTAGGATAACTAGCATTGATTGGAGCTGTTGACCAGGAGGCGCTTGGGGTGAGTTGTTGCAAAAAGCTGCATACACTTGACACCAGTAGCTAACTGTTCAGTCTGCGGTAGTTTCTAAAAGGCTATTTAGCCAGCATTTTATTATACGACTTAGGTTAGACAAATGGACTAGGCATCACTATTATCTTTGCACTCACGCGATCGCGCTTCATTGCTCGTCGTGGTGTGGATGGCGGGACGGGAACCTTGAGTTCCCAATTTTTGCCAGCTGAAATCTCAGGAGTTGTAAAGAGCGATCGCTGGCTCAGAAATTGTTCATATCATCCCAAAATCTTGAATCGTTCTTTAGCCACCCAGTCAAATAAACTGACATATTGCGTCCCTATTCTGATAGATATTTTGTATATTATTCCCGAAATTAAGATTAATTGTTTATTAATTTCTCAATGGTTGAGTACAACTTAAACATTCCCTAAAAGTGGCAAATATTACAGCAGCAAATGGGATGAAAGAGTTAACTAATTTGTAAGTAGATGGACAAAGGTAAACATCATAAAAACCTAACCCCCAACCCAAACCTCTCCTTTTAGGAGGAAGCCCAATAAATCTTTTTTTGCAAGGAGGGGGCTGATTTTGGCTCCCCGCACCTTGCACCTGATGAGTTGGGAAGGCAGCGCCTTGCAGGGGTTCTCCCATTGTGGCGACTGGAGTGGAGAGGTTAGATAGTTCGGTTCACCTACCCAACTGCTAATTGATTCTAAAAAAATTGTTGTTAAGGGGGAGATACTGATGAAACGTGTAGCCATCAATGGTTTTGGCAGAATTGGAAGAGCCTTCTTCCGCATTGCTGCTTCTAAAGGCGATCTGGAAGTTGTAGCCATCAACGACGTTGCCTTAAAATCAGACCAAGCAGCATATTTACTGCAATACGACTCCGTATATCGACGCTTCGAGAGCGAGGTGGGATATGACGATAAAAGTCTGATAATTGGCGACAAGCGAATTAACCTACTAGCTGAACGAGATCCCGCCGCCCTTCCCTGGAAAGAATTGGAAGTTGATGTCGTCATCGAGTCTACTGGGATCTTCCGCACAGCAGAAAAAGCCGGAATGCACTTAGAAGCGGGAGCGAAAAAGGTAATTATCAGCGCCCCTGCTAAAGGTGCAGTTCCTACGTTCGTGTTTGGGGTAAATCACGAAAAATATGATGCTGAGCGAGACAATATCATTTCAGCTGCCTCTTGTACCACCAATTGCTTATCCCCCATCGCCAAAATTTTAAATGATGAATTTGGCATTGAGAAGGCGCTGATGACTACGGTACACGCTTATACTGCCGACCAGCGTTTAGTAGATACTGGACATCCTGAAGAGTGGGCGCGGGGACGCGGCGCAGCGCAGAATATTGTCCCCACGACTACTGGCGCAGCAGTTGCAGTGGCGTTGGTGTTGCCGGAATTGAAAGGAAAACTTGATGGTATGGCTTTGCGCGTCCCAACCGCGACTGGTTCAGTCACAGACTTGAGTGCAGTATTGGAAAAATCGGTGACGGTGGAGGAAGTTAACGACGCTTTACGCAAGTATGCCAGCGATTCCATGCAGTCAATTCTCAAGGTGAGTGAGGTGCCTTTGGTGTCTTCCGACTGCGTGGGCGATCCTAGTTCGGCTATTGTGAATTTACCTTCGACTAGCGTCCTTGCCGATAACTTCGTTAAGGTACTGGCATATTACGACAACGAGTGGGGATACACTAACCGCTTAGTAGATTTGACTAGCTACGTGTAGGTAAGAGGCTGGAGCCTTTTCCCTCGTTCCCTGGCTGGGCCAAGGAACGAGGGAAAATTCGATGATCCCAAAGAAATTGTAAAAAAAATTACGAAGTAATGCAATATACCTCTTTAGGGGGTAGCGATAGCTAAAATAAACCTACAAGAGGAGAAAAAGCTATGGTTACAGCGGCTACAGAAAGGACTTCTCGGTTTTCTAAAGAGCGATCGCTGGTTCTGTGGTTTGATGAAGTTGGGATTGTCGATGTCCCAATAGTCGGCGGTAAAAATGCTTCCTTGGGGGAAATGATTCGACAACTGACCAAGCAGGGGGTCAGGGTTCCCGGTGGGTTTGCAACTACTGCCTATGCTTACCGGCATTTTATTCAAGCTGTGGGGTTAGAAAAGCAGTTGCGCGAACTGTTTGCTGACTTGGATATAGAAGACGTGCAGAATTTGCAGGAACAGGGAAAAAAAGCCCGGTCGTTGATTCTAAAAACGCCGTTTCCAAGGGAATTGCAAGAAGCGATCGCATCCTATTATCACCAGATGTGCGAAATATATGGTTATGATACCGATGTAGCCGTGCGTTCATCCGCCACCGCTGAAGATTTGCCCGATGCCAGTTTTGCTGGACAGCAAGAAACCTACCTGAATATTAACGGCATCAAAGACGTTTTAGAAGCCTGCCATAAATGCTTTGCTTCCATATTTACCGCCCGGGCAATTTCCTATCGCCACGCCAAAAATTTCGACCATTTTAATGTGGCCCTCTCCGTTGGCGTTCAAAAAATGGTGCGTTCAGATTTAGCTTCCTCTGGTGTCATGTTCTCCATAGACACTGAAACCGGATTTAAAAATGCTGCCTTAATCACCGCCGCTTACGGATTAGGAGAAAACATCGTTCAAGGGGCAGTCAACCCTGACGAATATTTAGTTTTCAAACCTACATTAAAAGAAGGATTCCGCCCAATTATCGACAAACGAGTCGGTAGCAAAGAGTTCAAATTAGTCTGCGATGTTGGTGGATGTAGAATCACCAAGAATGAACGTGTAACCTTAAGCGAACAGCAGAAATTTGCCATCAACGACGACGAAATTTTGCAACTAGCTAAGTGGGCTTGTTTAATCGAAGATCACTACAGTGAAGTTCACGGTAAGTATACGCCGATGGACATTGAATGGGCAAAAGATGGTATTACAGATGAACTTTTCATCGTCCAAGCCCGCCCGGAAACAGTACAATCCCAAAAAGGTAAAAATGTCCTACGTAGCTATCACTTGAAATTGGGGACAGGGGATAGAGGACTTGCGACTGGGGACAAATCTTCCCAATTACCAATTCCTTTAGTTAGAGGTCGTGCTGTTGGGGAAATGATTGGACAGGGAAAAGCTAGAGTAATTCTCGATGTCCAGAAAATTGAACTGTTCCAACCAGGAGAAGTTTTAGTAACAGATAAAACTGACCCCGACTGGGAACCGATAATGAAAAAAGCCAGCGCCATTATTACTAATAAAGGCGGGCGCACCTGCCATGCCGCAATTATTGCGCGGGAGATGGGAATTCCGGCAATTGTCGGATGTGGGAATGGCACAGATATTTTAAGAACAGGTCAAGAGGTGACAGTTTCTTGTGCCGAAGGAGAAGAAGGAAGAGTTTATTCAGGATTATTGCCCTACGAAGTCCGAGAAGTAGCGCTAGAAAATTTGCCCCGCACTCGCACCAAAATAATGATGAATGTGGGAAATCCGGAAGAAGCATTTAGTTTCTCAGGTATTCCTAATGATGGTGTTGGGTTAGCAAGATTAGAATTCATCATCGCCAATCACATCAAAGCGCATCCTTTAGCTTTGATTAATTACGACAAATTAGAGGATGAAGAAGCTAAGGCGAAAATTGCGGAAATGACTGTAACTTATGAAGACAAACCGCAATACTTCGTCGATAAATTAGCCCAAGGTGTAGCCAGACTTGCTGCCGCTTTTTATCCAAATCCGGTAATTGTGCGGATGAGCGATTTTAAAAGCAATGAATACGCCAATCTTTTAGGCGGTAAGCAATTTGAACCCGAAGAAGAAAACCCGATGATTGGTTGGCGGGGAGCATCTCGTTACTATGATGAGAAATATCGCGAAGGCTTTGCGTTAGAGTGTCAGGCGTTAAAGCGGGTAAGGGATGAAATGGGCTTGACAAATGTTATCCCCATGATTCCTTTCTGTCGTACTCCTGATGAGGGACGCAAAGTGTTAGCTGAAATAGCGAAACATGGTTTAGAACGAGGGAAAAATGGCTTGCAAATTTACGTGATGTGCGAGTTGCCCAGTAACGTAATCATGGCAGAAGAATTTGCTGAAGTTTTTGATGGTTTCTCCATCGGTTCTAACGATTTGACACAGTTAACGTTAGGTTTAGATCGAGATTCAGCTTTAGTAGCGCATATCTTTGATGAACGCAACGAAGCTGTGAAGCGGATGGTGAAGATGGCAATTGAAACCGCCAAGAAAACTAATCGCAAAATTGGAATTTGCGGACAAGCACCCAGCGATTATCCCGAATTTGCTAAGTTTTTGGTAGAGTTGGGGATTGATTCGATGAGTTTGAATCCCGATTCTGTATTGAAAACTCTCTTAATGGTTGCAAAAGTTGAAGGTGTTTAAATTTAGTAGGGTGGAGATTGCGTCCACCCTACATTTATTAATATGGTGAGGTTAGTTAAATCGCTTATATAGCAGCCCTAAATGATTCGTGAAGGCGAGATACCCGACTTCTCTAAGAAGTCGGGTATCTGAAAGGCTGGTATCTCACAACTCAAATAGGATTGCTATAAGGACTTCAAGTTAAGCGAACTCATCAAAATATTTAATTTAAAGCCATGTTTTCCCGTTCTGCTAAGGATGTTTCTGGCTTTAGCGGTTCGGTTTCTTTCTCAACAGTAAGAGATTCGCCTGTGAGGGCTGATTCATCAATTTACTTCCGTGCTTGAATTCGCAAGTCTGCGTCACCCGGTACTAAATCTTGTGAGGAAATTCGCAATTTTTGCCCGTCGCGGATGACGGTGGCTTAGGAAGTGCGGTCAAGGAAACTACCATTGGAATTTCCGATAGAGTTAATCGGGCATTACAATGCTTTTCTGACTTGGGAACCAGAGAAAACGAGAGAAACGACAGAAGGAGAAAATGGGAATGAGGGTCATAGAACTATAAAGTAGAGTGAGTGTCAAAGTGAAGGAAAATGGTTGCGAATCCGTTTGTGCCGCAAGATTTAGTAGGTAGACAACAAGAACTGCAACAAGTCAGCCAAATTCTCTCAATAGATGGCGATTTACTCATTACAGGGGTTCCTGGTAGTGGAAGGCGATCGCTTATTCGTTGGGCAGCACAGAAAGTGAAAGCTAGAGTGCTAGAAATTGACTGTCTGCGAACCACTGATGGCAAGAGATTTCTACAATTGTTCGCTGAAAGCTTGATGGCGACCTTCACCGCACCGGAAGAACTGGCGTTAATTGGGCAGTGGATTGCGGAACATCCCCTGAGTTTGGAGGAATTGCCGAATGGGCAAACTCGTTTAGTTTGGAATCTATCAAGTGAGGGAGAATGGTCGCTATTTGAAATTTTGCTGAACTTACCGCAAGCGATCGCTGATAAACTCAATAGCCGCGTAGTGATGGTTTTTCGGAATTTTCCCCACATCCGCTCTTGGGATAGAGATGGCAAATGGGAAGCTTATCTGCGTGAAGAAATCGCCATACATACTCATGTCAGCTACGCGCTAATTGCTACAGTCGGAGAACCTTGGGTACAAGATAGTAACTTGCAGGTTGTCTGTTTAGCACCCCTGTCTAATCAAGAACTCAGTGCATGGATTGAGACAGCAATGAGCTTGCAAGGATTGAAATTTGATGCAGACGGTTTAGCGCTATTTTTAAGCTACGTTCAAGGACATTTAGGGGATGCGATCGCGCTAGCTAGACGAATTTGGCTGGATTGCCGAGTTTTATACGGAAGCCAGAAAAAAGGACTAATCCAACCCCACCACGTCCATCGCAGTGCTTTAGCATTAGTTGAAGATATATCTATTACCTTCGAGTCACTGATTTTACTGTTACCTTCCAGCCAAGTTCGGGTACTAGAAAGTTTAGCTCTTGACCCCACAGATAGCCCGCACAGCCGGGAATACATCCAAAAACACCAACTTTCTAGAGGTGGCTCTCTCCAAGGTGCTTTGGCAAGTTTAGAACAGAAAGGTTTGGTATACGGCGCTAAGTACGGCTACCAGATAGCTTTACCTTTGCTGGGTTTCTGGCTAAAGCATCGGATTGGGGACTGGGGGCTGGGGGCTGGGGACTAGGTAAGATTCTTGCCAATCCCTAATCCCTAATCCCTAATCCCTGATTCCCAATCCCCAATCCAAAACTATATGCGCGATCGCAAGCCACAATATTTCTATGCAAAAACACTCAATTACTATCTCGGCTTGGTCGCTTTTAATTATGTTACTCTGCACCTTGCCGGCTCATGCCCAAAAAATCTCCCGTCCCCAGCAGCAGCAATACTCTGTCGAAGAAGTTTTGCAACAACTCGCCAAAACCAAAGTCATCTACTTAGGCGAAACCCACGATAATCCTGAAGATCACAAAGCCCAGTTGGAGATTATTCAGCGACTGTATCGGCAAAATTCTAAAATAGCGATCGCAATGGAAATGTTCCAGCGTCCTTATCAAAGTGTACTCAATCAATATCTAGCTGGAAAAATAACCCAAACCCAGTTATTAGAACAAAGCGAATATAAAAAACGCTGGGGTTTCCCGTGGGAATCTTACGCCCCGATTCTGAGTTTTGCTAAGGAAAATAATTTACCTGTTTTAGCCTTAAATACTCCCAGCGAAGTAACGCGCAAAGTCGCACGCCAAGGATTAGAAAGTCTCACACCAGATGATAAAAAGTACATTCCGCCATTTAATGAAATTCGCACCGATAATTCCCAATATCGCCAAATGGTGCAAGAGTCTTTTCAACAGCATCAAGTCGCCGGACACGGAAATAGTGCAAACTTTGAGCGTTTCTTCACAGCGCAGGTGCTTTGGGATGAAACAATGGCAGAAGGAATTGCCCAATTTGTGAAAGCAAACCCAGATTATCAAGTCATTGTGTTGGCTGGACAAGCTCATATTATTTATGGCTATGGTATTCCCAGCCGCGTTGCGCGACGCTTGGGAAATAATATAGTCCAATCCTCAATCCTACTCAATCCATCGGAAGTCATGCAAGCTTCAAGTGACAAAGCGATCGCTGACTACTTTTGGGTAACTTCTGAGTGAGAACTGAGTTAAGAATAATTGTAGGTTGGGGAGCCACCCCCGCACGGGGGGTTAAGGTAAGCATTACCCAATAAATACAAAAAATAACGTTTACTTCAACCTAACTTACTTATACCAACTCACTTTTTTCCGGCTACACTAATCGCTTTTCTTAACCTCCCTTTTAAGGGCGATTCAAATGTTTAGCCGTTAGTTTCTTTAAACGAATTGTATGGCGACAAACTCGCCCCGACAAACATATGCTAGAATTTCTATTTACGGCAATTTTGGTTGCTATTCCCACATTTATTTATATCCTTATTGTCAGCAGTATCGATCGCTTTGAGAAAGAACCAATGCGCTATCTAATTGGTGCATTTTTGTGGGGAGCAATACCAGCAGTTGTTGCTGGAATTATTCTACAACTAATTTTACAAGTTCCAGTAGAACTAATATTCGGAGGAAAGAGCGTAGGAGGACAATTAGTAAGTGCTGCTGTCAATGCGCCAGTGACAGAAGAAATCCTCAAAGGTGCTGCTGTAGCGGTTATTTATCTGTGGAGAAAGCGCGAGTTTGATGGTTGGGTGGATGGGATTGTGTATGGCGCGATCGCTGGTTTTGGATTTGCCTATGTTGAGAATATTCTTTATCTGTTCAACACGCCCAACTGGGAAGAGTGGTGGAAGCTTTTTTTCCTACGTGTTGTTATCTTTGGTTTCATGCACGGCTTCTGGACATCGCTTACAGGAATCGGCTTTGGTTTAGCACGCCATATGCAAGATATTTTCAAGAAAATATTGGTAATTTCTGGCGGTTTAATTGCGGCTATATTTGTGCATTTGTTGCACAACGGTGCTTTACTTCTGGCAAAATCTAGCGGCGGTGCCACAATTTTTGTAGCTGCTGGTAATTACGGATTTTTAGCGGCTTTACTCATCAGTTTAGGCTTTATTGCTGCACACCACGACCATGAAATACTAAAAACTTACTTGCGCGAAGAAGTGCCAAAAATTATTTCACCTAAAGACTACCATGAACTATGCAGCACTACCGCAAATGCACTTGCTCGTTTTCACATAACTCCCAAAGAAAAACGTCATTTTATTCAAGCTGCGGCGGAGTTAGCGCAAAAGAAAATGCAGTTAATCAAGTTCGGAGATGAAGGTGGAAATAAGGCAGAAATTATGCGATTGAGGGAGGAATTAAAACGCCAAAGTTCGCAAAGATAAACGCAAAGGTAGCGCTGTTACGCTACCTTTGCGTTTACTTCTTATTACCCAAAAATTGCACCAAAGGTTGAAAAACTGGCACCAATTCGGGACGAGCAACAGTTAAAGTGGGGAAAGAGCGATCGCCATAATCCTCTCCTTCTTGCAACGGAAACACCGCTTCATCCTTCAGTGACACCCAAACCCCGCCAGCAGCCTGTAAAATTACCCACACTGCTGCAATATCCCAAATTTTAGGCGTAGACTCGACACCGCCAAGGGTAGTACCAGAAGCAACAGCAACAAAGTTGTAGGTAGTGACACCTAGCATCCGAATTTTACAAGGGAAAGGTTTCTGCAAAACAGAGGTACTTCTGGCACACAAGCAGAAAAAGTGATTGTGGCTGGGAGAGTCAGGGCTGGTGTGAATCGGTTGATTATTTAAAAAGGCACCATTTTTTTCTCCCCCGTACCAAAAGGCGTGAAAGGTTTGGTTGATGGGCGGAAAATGTACGTACCCGAAAACAGGCGTACCTTGATACAACAAACCCATTGAAATTCCCCAAATAGGAATTCCCCGTGTAAAGTTTGTTGTACCATCGATGGGGTCAATCACCCAACACCATTCGGCACCATAAAAAGTGTGTTCAGCTTCTTCGCTTAAGACATCGTGGCTGGGAAAAGCGTCAGCGATCGCTTCTCGAATTTCCCGATCCGCCCACTTATCCGCTTGCGTCACCAGACTCCCATCAGCTTTTTGGGAAGCTTGCACTTGCCCAAAATCTTGCATTAGCTGCTTGCCAATTCTAGCGGTAGTCTCACTCGCAAAGTTTAAAACTTGCTCAAAAAAATCGTTCATAGTTTATAGTTCATCGCTAATGGCTAATTGCTAATGGTTCATGGCATCTTCACAATTAGCAATTAGCCATTAGCAATTTATCAGTCTAATTCACCTTCGAGGACAGTTGCGATCGCAACTTTTGCATTGTCGCGAAATTCTGTCACATCCACCTGAGAAAGGAACCAAACCGCTACTACCATTCCCACTGCTTGCAGTGCAAACACCAATCCATAGGCTAACACCAAGTTAGTAGTAAATAAACTTTTACCCACATCCAGTACAGCACCACCTGTAACAGTTGCGATTGCCCTTGCCATTGCCTGTGATAATCCCCAAGCACCGATAAATGTACCAGCCGTTTCCGCCGCAGTCAAATCCAACATTAAACTAACTGCGCCTGTTGTAGTGACACCGGAAGCCAAACCAAATAATAATAGCGCTCCCTGCAACAACTTTTGATTGTGGGTGAATCCGGACAGGATAATTAATCCAAAAGTAGCCGCTACCAAAAGACAGCCTAATTTAGTTGTTTTTTGCTTTCCTAAACGAGGCACAATTAAAAATCCAGTGATACTAATCCCAAGTAGCGTTCCGGTTCCCCAGTAAGCATTTAACTTAGTAGTTTCCGAAACTTGCATTCCGAAAACTTCGCCTCCGTAGGGTTCCATCACTGCTTCTTGCATAAATAAGCTAATTGTCATCACGAGCAAAAAGGTGAAAAATATCCCCGTTTGCCGATTAGCAGTTAATACTCGCAGCGCTTTCCCTAGAGTAATTTTGTCTTCCCGGTCTACTAAAGTAGAACGAGATGTATAGCGGGAATATTTTTTTTCAACGCCCACTGTCGCCAGTAACGCCAGCCCAAACACTCCGACGGGGACAATCATAAACAGCTGATTTACTGATGCTTGCAATTCCGAAAGTGGTGCATCTGCGGCAACTTTTTTGAGCAAAGTACCGCCGATAATTGCCCCCAGAACAATTCCCACCATCAGCATAGACCAAACAATTCCGACGAGTTGGGAACGGTTATCTTCATCGGAAACATCCACCAACAGCGCTGCAAAGGGAGTGGAACTCATACTCAGCGCCAAACCATAAAGCGCGAAAATCAGTGCAAGTACCGCAGTCCAACCGTAAGTTTGAGTTGTCCATACCCAACCCCCAGCAGCTTGCACCACATTACCCAGCTGCCACATTACTTGTACAGCCAGGAAGGATGCGATCGCAAACAGCGCCGCCCCTACCCACACATAGCCCGTGCGATGGAAACCAAATAACGGCTTAGAATCTGACATCTGCCCAAACCACACCCGTGCTGGGGCGATAAACTGGTGCATCGCAATAGTACCAGCCGCAATTGTCGCCGGAATCGCCAGTTCCCCAATCATCACTCGGTTCAGGATTCCCAGCGCCAGCACCGCCATCATCCCCAATCCCATCTGAAACAAGCCGAGTCGAAACATGGTGAACAAATTCACTTTCTTGATTGATTCAAGCGGTTTCGACTCATCTGGCTGTAAATTTATATCACCTGTTGCCATATTTTTTAAAAGGAAATCAATACACGCATTACTGTTTTTACACTTCGGTGCAATTTTTTCTTAGCGCCCTTTTTAAGGATAAAGTTGCACATCACGCTGTTTTAATTTCACCATAGCCCCCAGCAACTATCTGCAACGATAAACTGAAAAATATAAACTTTTGTAAAAAGTATTACCAATGCAAACCATCACGTTAGCGCAAAATGGCCCCACCTTCACTGCTGTAGGTATCGGCGCTTGGGCTTGGGGCGACAAGCTATTTTGGAACTATGGCAGCGACTACGGGGAAACCCAGTTGCGGGAAGCTTTTGAAGCGACTCTGGATTCCGGCGTAAACTTCTTTGACACGGCTGAAGTGTACGGCCCAGGAAAATCAGAGGAGTTCTTGGGAAAGTTCATGCAAGAAACTGGGCGCACAGCCCAGATTGCTACAAAATACGGCCCTTACCCTTGGCGAGTTACCGGGCAATCCGTGTCAGATGCCTTAACCGAGAGTTTAAAACGTCTGCGGGTCGAGCAAGTAGCCCTTTATCAGGTGCATTGGCCTTTCGCCTTCCTGATGAGCCAAGAAACGCTGATGAATGCCCTAGCGGATGAGGTGAAGCGGGGCAGAATTGCTACAGTCGGTGTCAGCAATTACTCAGCCGAACAGATGAAAGAAGCTTATCAGCTTTTAGCGGCTAGAGGCGTACCTTTGGCTGTAAATCAGGTGCGGTACTCGCTGCTGACTCGGCAAGTCGAGGCTAACGGCATTCTCGACACGGCGCGTCAGCTAGGCGTGACTATTTTGGCTTATAGTCCTTTGGCTCAGGGGTTACTCACTGGCAAATATAGAATCGAGGATGGCAAGGAGCCGACTGGCGCACGTAAATTTGATTCTCGCTTCAATCGCAGCGGTTTGGAGAAAATCGAGCCTGTGATATGTGCGTTGCGTAAACTCGGAGAAAAGTATCAAAAAACACCCGCTCAAGTTGCCCTGAATTGGTTGATTGCCCAGGATGGGGTGATTGCCATTCCGGGGGCAAAGTCAGCCGAACAGGCGCGGCAGAATGCCGGGGCGCTGGGTTGGCAGTTGAGCGCCCAGGAAGTTGCCCATCTGGAACTTTTGAGCCGCCCTTGGCGAAATTAATTGAGGCTCTAGCCTCTACGCTGGTTCCCCTCAGCATGGGAACCAGCGAATTTAATCCAAAATCCAAAATTGACAGAGCGATCGCATCCTATGAAAATCTTCTCAGATTGGGGCTTCTCCCGCCAAGGCTGGCGCAATAATCAAAGAGGCGAATACTGGGTAGTAGCTCAGGCAATTCTCATCGTTGGTTTTGTCGTTTTGCCAGTCTACCGCCCCATTAATTTACCTCTTGACAAATTTGTTAACTTAAGCGTTGCTGCTCTACTAGGACTGGCGGCATTAGTGCTACTTGCCAAAGGATTGCTGGATTTGGGACAGCAGCTGACTCCCTTACCTTATCCCAAAGACAACGGGCAGCTAGTTCAAACTGGTGTCTACAGTATCGTGCGCCATCCTGTCTACAGTGGCTTAATTCTGGCTGCCTTAAGTTGGGCAATCTTCTTCGTCAGCTTGTCCCACCTGGTAGCAGCAGCTATCCTATTCGTATTTTTGGATGCCAAAGCCAGCCACGAGGAAGGATGGTTAACGCAAAAGTACCCAGATTACGCAGATTATCGGCAACAAGTTAAAAAGCTGATTCCCCGGCTCTACTGAGCGAACCAAACCAGTAGAGGGTATCACACTTTGTCTACCACTCTGATTTTTTTTGCCCAGGTGTAAAATTGCCACATGAAGTTTTACTAAGTTGCCAGTTCAGGATAGAATTGCAAAATGGTGTGAGTAAGCAGAAATATCTATTCAGCTGATGTCCACTCTTTCATCAACACTGACCCGTCCTCAAAATGTTGCCAACTCCCATCCGGGGAGTAATGTATCGCCTTTGTTAACCAAAGCTGTGTATCAAACCGACCAGCAAGTAAAGTTCTTGCATTTGCAAGTGGAAGTTGAAATTCTTTTGCAGCAACTGCAATCACTTAAAAAGCAGCGTCTAACATTAGATTGTCAAGATGCGGCTTTCTCCGATGCTATCGGTAGCAAAAAGCTATAGTAGTAAGGTTTTGTCCTTCTTCAGTGCGGTTTGTAACCCGGTCAGCAGCCCATAGCTGACAAAAATCATTGCCTGCCACTAATCCGTACCAGGCAGGATTTTTTTATGCATTGATGGGTGAATTCACTTAACTGATACTTAGAAAAGTTTTTAATGACTCTATCGACAATCAAAGTAACCGACACCAACCTGGTATCTACGACAACCGCTGAAAGTCTCCGCCTGAGAGACATCTTGAAAAGTCTGCCGCGTGAGGTTTTTGCTAAAAATCGTCAGAAAGCGTGGACGACCGTGGTAATCAACGTTTTAATGGTGGGATTGGGATATTGGGGGTTAGCGATCGCGCCCTGGTATCTGACACCTTTGCTGTGGATATTTACAGGCACAGCGTTGACAGGTTTTTTTGTAATTGGGCATGACTGCGGACACCGCTCATTTGCCAACCGCCGCTGGGTAAACGATTTGGTGGGACATATATTTATGTTGCCCTTGATTTATCCCTTCCACAGTTGGCGAATTCTGCACAATTACCATCACGCCCACACCAACAAGCTTGAGGAAGACAACGCTTGGCAACCCTTCCAGCCAGAGTTTTATGACAGTATGCCAAAGGCCGGACAGTGGGGCTATCGCTTAATGCGGGGTCGGTTTTGGTGGTTAGCTTCGATAATACACTGGTCGATGATGCACTTTGATTGGACGAAATTCCAAGGCAAAGAGCGGCAGAAGGTAAAATTGTCGGCACTAGTAGTTTTGGGATTTGCCAGCGTCGCCTTCCCCTTGTTAATAGCGACAACTGGTGTCTGGGGATTTGTTAAATTTTGGCTCTTACCGTGGTTGGTTTACCACTTCTGGATGAGTACCTTTACTCTGGTTCACCACACAGCACCAGAAATTCCCTTTACTCCCGCTACGCAGTGGAATGAGGCGCAAGCGCAGCTATTTGGCACCGTTCACTGCGATTATCCGCGTTGGGTAGAATTCCTTTGCCACGATATCAACGTTCACATTCCTCATCACATTTCCACAGCAATTCCGTCCTATAATTTGCGACTAGCGCATAGCGCTATCAAAGAAAAGTGGGGAGACTCAATTCGCGAGACTCGCTTCTCTTGGTCTTTGATGAAGCAGATTACCGACGAGTGTCACCTGTACGATTCAGAAGACTACTACAAGTCTTTCAATGAATATCACGCAGGTAGCAAAAATTAAACTTTAAACGCTCTCGGTACGCAAAGTAATATCTCTGCGTACCGAGAGTGTTTTAAGAAATTAAGACTTGTTCATAACGCGATCCAGCGCTTTCCCAGGTATACTCTGTTTCTACAAGCGATCGCCCATTTTTCGCCAACTCTTCTCGCAACTGGGCATCTTCAAAAAGTCGTGCGATCGCATCAACATATTCTCGTACCCCGTTAGCGCGTAACGCCCGTAAAGGTACGCCTTCACCCTCAACTGCTAATCCTTCCAAACCGCGATCGCTTCCCACCACAGGCACCCCAGCAGCCATCGCCTCCAGAGTTTTATTTTTTATCCCAAACCCCGTGCGTAGCGGAACAACACAAACACTTGCTGAGTGTAACTGTTCTGCCATTGAGGAGACTTTCCCTGTAACTATTACCCCCAAGCGATCCGAGAGTGCCTTGACTTCAGGCGTTGGTCTGGCTCCTACAATACTAAATGTGGCATCAGGATAACGCTTTTGTAGTTCTGGCAAGACTTCTAAGGTAAAAAATCGCGCTGCGTCAATATTGTGGGAAGCATCCATCGCCCCTACAAAGACTAGCTGGTGTCCACCGGGATCTTTAGGACGATAGGGAAACAACTCTAGATCAACGCCATTAGGAATCACCCTAATTTCAGCAGCCGGATTAAACTGGAGCATTTGCTGCCGATCGTCCTCTGTAGTGACTACAATGTTTGAGAATTTAGTGCAGTAGCGTTTCTCATAACTGTACAAGATTGAGAGATACAAGCGATCGCGCAAAGCATTAGGAGAAGCCCCCATTTCCAGATGGTTTTTACTCCAGCCATAAACGGAACTATGAATATCTACCACTGTCCGCACTGAATTGCGGAATTCCGGGCGAACGTAGATTTCATTTACACTATGTTCGCAGGTAATTGCGTCACACTTCCCAGCTTTGACATAGGTATCCACCCAAGCTTGCATTTCTGGTGAGTAGCGATGCAAAACGTTTGGCGGCGTTCCCTTAAGCAGTGACTCTGTAAAGCGTCCCACTTTCCCCAATAATCCACCTTTGGGTTCCGCAGGAATCGGAAAAATCACCAACTCGCTTACCCACTGACGAAGTTCTTCTACTTCTGCATCCGATACTCCGCTGTGGCGTTGCGTTACCAGTGTGATGTTATGACGCTGGTGCAGGTATTTTAACAAGTTAAAGGTTCTAATCTCGGTTCCCCCTCGACTAGGCGGATAGGGAAACGTTGAAGAAAGCATTAAAATATTCATAAAAATTCGTTTAGTCTTACAGATTTGTCGCTAAGTTTGACTTGCATCAGCTTTTTCAAGAGCTGCAATAAATTCAGCTCTTGTTTTCAGCTTTGAAAGTTCCTCTATATTCCGTTCTTTTGCGGCTTTTTGTAGATCCGAAAGTTTCATTCTAGTGTAGCCATTTTTTTTAGTCGGAGTTTTATCATCTTTCTTGGTTCTTACTTTTCCAGGCTTATTCAGGATTGGTTCAATTTTTTGAACAAATTCATCAATATGTTCACTTATCCTGTTGCTAATCAGTTGAAGTTTTCTATCTATCAAACTCTCAATTTCAGGCAATAAACTTTCAATTTGTATTACCTCCTTTGATGTTTCAACCGTATTTAAAGGCTGTGTGTCAGCAACTGGTAACTTATTATTAATTTCTCGACTTCTCAGGACTTCAACCTGCTCCCTGAGAAGTTCCTCATTTTGTTCACTGAGCCTGCGGCTAATTAAATCAAGCTTATTATCTATCAAACTCTCAATTTCGGGCAATAAACTTTCAATTTGTATTACTTCATTTGATGATTCAACCGTATTTAAAGGCTGTGTGTCAGCAACTGGTGACTCATTATTAAATTCTCGGTTTCTCAGGACTTCAACCTGATCCATGAGAACTTCCTCATTTTCTGATTCAATAATGAAAGCTCCAATCATTTCCCCTTTACGAGGATCTATCTCACGAGCCTTAACAGCGGCGTAGTATTCAAAGTGTCCATTAACTACCTCATAGGATTCCCCACTGGTTCTGCGAATAACTGGGGGATTAATAATACCTTCAGCTTTTAAAATTAACTCAGCAGTCCGATTTAACTCATCCTCTAAAAATTCTGAACGGGGAACATTAGAGTTAATTTTTTTTACTGCTACGAGCGAAGTAGATAATTTCATGCAGTTAGTCCTATTTCTTGCAAAACTTCTTTTGCTAGTAACTCAAATTCCTTAGCTGAGAGGGAATCTGGCTTAAAATCAAGTACCGATATTGGATCTGGTATTTCTATATTACCTACAATCTGCATTCTTTCGGTACATTTTGCCAGTTCCTCTCTTTCATAAATAACGCTTTCCATTACTTTCAAATCGTAGCGTTTGGGAATTACCTCTAAGCGCTTTGGTAAGGTATATTGTCCAAACCTGGAATTGGTAGATATTTTACAAGGAAGAACACCTAAGATTTCAATTGGTGGCTTATTGAGAAATTTCCTATACCCATTAATTGTTTTAACAAAATCTTTTACGTTTACTAACCCTTGATTAGCAAACGGTTTTAGATCCGAAGGAATAATTAGATAGTCAGCTGTAATTAAGGCAATTCTGGCATAAAGGTTTAAAGATGGTGGCGTATCAATAATTACAACATCATATTGACCTTCTACTGCTTTTAGTTTTTGCAAAAGCATTATTTTACTAGAATCTTGTTGGTTTAGCTCGGTTTCGTATTGCATTAAAGTGATGTGGGACGGCAACACATCAATTTCCGGGTTACTATACTGAGATTTCTTAGCAACTTCGTTTATAGGATAAAACTCTTCTGATTGCAATAGATGACGAACATTGCAATCTTTTACCTCATCTAGTTCTTCATCATCAAATTTTGCTAAACCTGCTGCAAAGGTAGTATTAGCTTGGCTATCTAAGTCAACAATAAGCACTTTTTTGCCTTTCTTCCTGATAGCGGCGGCTAGGTTGACTACGGTTGTTGTTTTGCCTACGCCGCCTTTGTTGTGGTAAATTGCAATTGTTTTCACAGTATGTTGCCTTTTCTCTTTAAGAAGGTCAGTAGATAGGGGTTGAGAATTAATTGAATCCCCTTGTCCGTTTGTTACTTCAATTGAAGGGTTTGCTGGTGATTTTCCAGAGATAGGAATTTGGTTTTCAGTGGAATCAATCTGGATATTTCCGATTCTAGTAGGTTTTTCTTTTAAGCTGTCTCTACCAATGAGAGTTTTTATTTCATCTATTTTAGAGCTGATTTCTCTGCCGGAACAGGTAAATATTAACTGAATATCATCCTGAACTTTCTGGTAAATTCTAAGTTCCTTACCATTTGTTAGCAATCCATATTCTACATTTAAACTCGTTAAGTAGCGCTTGAGTCTACCAGTATGTCTATTTAAGTTTTGATTAGGATGCTTTGCCTCCATCACAACACTTAACGGCGAGTTGTCATCCAACACAAATGGAACAACTTGCGCTGCAAATGCCAAGAAGTCTAATCGAATGCTGCCAACGGCAATCTCTTGATGCCAAGTTTCTGGAGTGTATCCTAGCTGTGGCAGCAGATATTGAACTATGAGTTTACTTTCTACTTCGCTCTCGTTGCGGCAAAGCTCAGGATTAAAGTTCAATTCTGTACTTCCTTAATAACACTGCACTGATTGGAACCTTAAACCTACTCAATAGAATGAAGTTTTCCGCGTCAGGGCGCTCGCTAACCTGAGATGACGTTCTTTTATACTTGTATGAGTGTAGCCTCGCACGTCTGCCAGGAGCAATAGTAAATTTGAGCGATCGCGCATTTTTCCCCGCCACGCGATCGCTTAAACTATCCTTTAATTAAAAAAAAATTAACCGCGCTTGAACAAACCAGAGAAGCTGTTCTTCACCTTATCGAAAGTCGATTGGAAGAAGTTAGGTAAAACTGGCTCTTGAGGAACCGCAACCTCAATCGGCTCATCTGCAAATTCAGAACCTTTGAGACGATAGCCATATTCCAATTGGCTTTTATTCTTGCGTAACACTGGATACAGGCGTAAGGAGGCTTCGCGCAAGTTCTCCTCTTCTTGAAAGATGGCTTGATTAATCTGGCTGGTGCGATTTACTGCTAGAGAACCTGCTGGATACCAGTTCTTTTTACCCTGAGTGCGAATGTATATATTAAATTCTGGTACGCCTTCCGACTTCAATTTGTCGTACTGCTTAGAGGCTTGGGTGCGTTTAGAGGCAGATTTGGTTGGTTTTTTGTTTGTCTTGGCTTTGCCGAATCCACTATTAGTTGTCATAAATCTTGTTTTCAGGTATTTACAAAATTTTACATAATTTTAAGCATTTGCGATCACACAAGGCGGATGCTGTTCTGGCGCACAACCAGCTAGAGCGCTTGAATTAACGAGAGCGATCGCACTTCTGGGGAATATTTCACAGCATCTATAAATATTCAGCCATGAGAAACGAACTTTCGAGAGAAAGTTAGGTTTATCGCTCCCATAAGCCCAAAGCGGTTAATATATTGCAGCGATCGCCTTCTGCTTAGTTGACAAGGGAGACACTGCGATCGCAAAGTCAGTGCAACTCTTCAAGGCGCACTATTGCCTTCCGACAAAGAATCCAAGATTATTATTAAGGCTGTAACAGTTGACCAGCGATCGAGTGCCGGGGATTCGCTGTAAGAGCGAGCATCACCCATCAGAGGAGCGAACACATGGGATATGTCATTGCAACGGTAAACATGAAAGGCGGTGTCGGTAAGACGACTCTCAGCGTCAACTTGGCGACTTGTTTAGCCAAAACTTATGGGAAGCGGGTTTTAGTTGTCGATCTAGACACCCAAATCAGCGCTACGCTCAGCCTAATGTCGCCACAAGACTTTGGCAAGAGCCGGAAAGAAAAGCGCACATTAAGGCAACTGGTTTACAAAGCAATTAGGCCAGAAATTCCCAGCAAGTTGTCAATTCAAGATATCATTCAACCTTACGTTTGCACAGTCAAAGGACTCGATTTATTACCGGGAGACATTGACCTCTACGATGAATTTTTAGTTTCCGAAATGCTCCATGAAAAAGCGATGAATGGGGACAACAATAACTTCATCGACGTCTGGAATAACTTTGAAAGGGAATTAATCAGAGGAATTTTAGAGCCGGTTATTAAAGACTATGATTTCATTATTTTGGACTGCGCTCCGGGCTATAACCTCTTGACTCGTAGCGGTATCGTTGCCAGTAATTTTTACTTGCTACCAGCTAGACCAGAACCCCTATCAGTAGTAGGAATTCAGCTACTGGAACGACGGATCAACAAACTAAAAGAAAGTCATGGCACTGAGAGTCTGCTGAATCTGCGAATGATGGGAATTGTCTTCATTATGTCGGGGAATATACTCAGCGGCAGATATTACCAGCAAGTTATGCAACGAGTCAGCGAGGATTTTACTCCCACCCAAATTTTCAAAACCAGAATCCCAATGGATGTTAATGTTTCCAAAGCTGTTGACAGTTTTACGCCAGTAGTTATCTCAAATCCAAGTTCGTCTGGCTCCAAAGCCTTTATCAAGTTAACGCAGGAATTCTTACAGAAGCTACAGGTTTCTAGTGGTACCTATAAAACCCCAGAAAGCAAAATAAATTTATCCGACTTGGATTAATTTAGTAATTCAGAAAGGGAGCAAAATAATATGAATTTGCTTAATTGCTGAGAAACCTTTTCCTTCAGTATTTGTAGTTATAGGTTGGGTCTTTGGAACCTCAACCCAACCTAATAGCTTAATGTTACTTAGTAAAAGTAACAGCAGTTGTTGCAAAACCTGTAAAATTAGGTTTCATTCTCTTGTGCTTTCCAGAGAGCCTGCTAAAGTAAGAATTGAAGCTGAAAAGCTTCTCTGACAGATACCACAGCGCAGTTGATATTCGACTTGAGAGGTAAAAAACGCTGTTTAATATAACATCTGTCTCATCAAAAAACAACAGCAGCACCCCACCTAAAGACTGATATTTCCTCAGTTACTGACTAGGGAGCTATGCAACTAAACTTTATTAAGTTAATGCAACTCCAGGTCTAAAAGCCCATGAGAGGAGATCGCTCAGTGAGTTTCGTTGGGGTGCTGTTGTTGCATTTAAAGCCTTTACGTTTTAATAAACTGTCTCGTCTTCTTTGCGCCACGCTGGATCGACGATACAGATAAACACCAGTGGCTCTTTTCCGCAACTATGGATAAATTGCTTTGCATTGGGTGGAATATACACCGCATCCCCAGGTTGGACTAACTGGGTTTCATCATCAATGTGCATTTCACCTGCACCGCTAATGATGTAGTAAACCTCAGAAGTTTTTAAAGAGTGCGCTACAGATGTTTGTCCCACTGGGAGAACGGCGTGAGCTAAACTATAGCGCAACTCTATCGGCTGCTTATCTGGGTGCAGTAATTCTCTTAACTGAGTGCGATCACCCGCAATAAATTCCTCACAAGCACTAAGCTTTTGAATCAGCATTCTCGAAGAATAGTTATTCGTACAAGACTATGTTGCCATCCTACAGCGAATCTTGAGAATGTAGAGAATAACCGGGAATTGGACAATAGTCGGAGCAGTTAATCGCTTCTTCGGTTAAGGCATCGCTAGGCTTTACCGTACACTTGAGGCGATAATCACCAGTAAAATATTGACAATTAGTGCAGGGTATGCTGTGCAGACGCTTGGTTTTGGAAACACCCTGTGCGATCGCGCTAAAGATGTTCCACAAAACCAAAATTGTCATCATCCAGGCACAAAAAAAGCACACTGGCGCTAAAATTGGGCTGATTGCATGAACTAGAAAATATAGAAGTTGAAACACAGGCTATCTCTGGAAGACCAGGCAAATATTGTTATACCAATAAAATTATTTCACTTGCTCAGGTGTATTCCTCAAACTTAAGGCGTATTTGTGTATTTTTGTAAAGATTATCTTTGGCTTGCACCGCAGGAGTATTTTTAAAGATTATTCATTAGCGGGACTTAAACAAATTTCAAGCCCAATTCAAGCTAAAACTAGCGATATTCGCGACAAGTAGACCCCGGTTCTGGTTCAGCCACTAGAAAAACCGATAAGAGATAGTTTGTTCTAAACCTCTCCAAAACCTCAACAAAGGTGTTTAAAGGTTTATGAGCCCAACGTCTTTATAGTCCTCCTGTTAAACGGTGCCATAACATAAAAGTTTAGGCACGCTATACGAGAATAAAATGCCTCATTAGACTTCTATAATCTCTAATTTGCTATTGTTTAACTTTTAACCATCCCTTCTCTTTCCGATAGAAAACTTCAACTCAATTTCTTTGAAACCGGGTTGATACTCTCTTTCCTTACTTCAGTCAATTAACTCTACAGCTAATTCCGGCTTCTTCTTAAATTCTGTATCTCATCGAAGCGTTTACATCATTTATTGAAGCAAGGGGGTATGGCTGCGGGAGTTATCTGTTTCATTCCTCAGACTTTGGCGTGAAAAGCTTGCTGTCCCAGTATGATACTCTCATTGGCTCTTATAGCAACTGAAGTAAAGGTTAGGACATAATAGAAAGGAGTGAATAGGAGAAAGAAATGCCAGCTCCCTACAGTTATGACTTGAGAATAAAAGTAATAGAGGCAATAGATAGAGGAATGGGGAAAACCCAAGCTAGTAAAATCTTCAACATTAGTCGGAATACCATAAACTTATCGCTCAACAGAAGAAAAAAAACGGGAGATTGTCAAGCCAAAAAGGGATATCAACAAGGATATGGGGCAAAAATCACGGATTTCGAGAAATTTCGAGAATTTGCCCGAAAACATGGCAGTCGAACTCAAGAAGAAATGGCAGAAGCCTGGGAGGAAAAAATCAGTGACCGAACAATCTGGAAAAGCCTTGAAAAAGATTGGTTTTACCCGAAAAAAAACTTACGGATATCGAGAAAGAGATGAAGAGATAAGAAAAGCATTTAGCTTAAAAATTAGCCAAAAAGAAGCAAAAGACCGAGTTTATGTAGATGAATCAGGAATAGATAATAGAGAAGATTACGGCTACGGCTGGAATGAAAAAGGACAAAGGTACCACGACTTAAAATTTGGAAAAAGAAGCCTAAGAGCAGGGTAAGCTCATCTAATTTGGTATAAATTGTACTTGACAATAAATCTGGGGTCTGAGAAGTGAAAAAACAAGCAATGCGAGCGCCGGAAAATCTCCAGGAGTAGGCTGATA